>DUZD01000017.1 GCA_013349695.1 Rhodospirillaceae bacterium | reverse complement strand
TGCCCGTCTCGCGATGCCCCGCATCGCCACGCCGCGCACTCCTAGCCGAAAGCCTTGGGAAGCCGTCTCTATGGGTCATTATCGTCGATCCTTGGTATAACCCCCGTTTCCGAGCCATGACTTTCACCGTGGCCATCGTCGGCCGCCCCAATGTCGGCAAGTCGACTCTTTTCAACCGGCTGGCCGGGAGACGCCTGGCCATCGTCAATGGCCAGCCAGGCGTCACCCGCGACCGCCGCGAGGGCGAGGCCCGTCTGGGCGATCTTAATTTCACCGTCATCGACACCGCCGGGCTCGACGAAGCCTCGGCGAACAGCCTCGAGGCGCGCATGTTGGCGCAAACGGAACGCGCCCTTGCCGACGCCGACCTCGCCTTGATGCTGATCGACGCCCGCGCCGGCTTGACGCCACTCGATGAACACTTCGCCCACTGGCTGCGGCGCAAACCAACGCCGGTGATCCTCGTCGCCAACAAGTGCGAGGGCGGCGGCGGCGAGGCGGGGCTGTGGGAAGCTCACGCCCTCGGTCTCGGCGATCCCATCGCCGTTTCCGCCGAGCATGGCGAAGGGATGGGCGAACTCCATCAGGCCCTGGCGCCCTTCGCCGGAGGGCAAATACCGTCGGAAGAGGAAACCGGCCAGGAGCAGCGGCCCTTGCAACTGGCCATCGTCGGCCGCCCCAACGTCGGCAAGTCGACACTGGCCAATCGCCTTTTGGGCGAAGAGCGCCTGTTGACCGGCCCGGAAGCGGGGATCACCCGCGACGCCATCCCGGTTTCGTGGACCTTTCAGGGCCGCGCCATCCGCCTCGTCGACACCGCCGGACTGCGCCGCAAATCGAAGATCGGCGAAAAGCTGGAAGGGCTTTCCGCCAGCGCTGCGCTGCGCGCCATCCGCTTCGCCCAGGTCGTCGTCCTCGTGGTCGACGGCGAGGCGGGGATGGACAAACAGGACCTGAGCATCGCCCGCTTGGTCGCCGACGAAGGCCGGGGGCTCATTCTCGCCATCAATAAATGGGATCTGGTCAAGGACCGAGAGGCGGCGTTGCGGCGTCTGCGAGACCGCCTCGATACCTCGCTTTCGCAAGCCCGCGGCGTTCCCCTGCTGACCCTCTCGGCGCTCACCGGCGGCGGCGTCGACAAGCTGCTGCCCAAGGTGCTGGCTGTTTTCGAGATCTGGAGCCGGCGGGTCGCCACCGGCGAACTCAACCGCTGGCTCGCCGAAGTCGGCGAGCGCCATCCGCCGCCGGTGTCGAAAGGCCGGCGCGTGCGGCTGCGCTACATCACCCAGGCGAAATCGCGGCCGCCGACCTTCATCCTTTTCGCCAGCCGCCCCGAAGGCCTGCCGGACTCCTACCTGCGCTATATGACGAACGAGCTGCGCGAGGCTTTCGACCTCCCCGGCGTGCCGATCAGGCTGCACCCGCGCAAGGGCCGGAACCCTTACGCCGGGGGCTGAGGCCTCTTGAAGATTCTAGACATATTATCGGGTTACAGTATCACTATATGATACTATAACCCGATGAGAAAAAAGCATCGGGATACGCTCAAGGCGATCTTCGCCGACACTGAACGGCGTGGACGCCGTCTTTCACCGGCCCCATCCGCGCAAGGAGGCGGACAAGGGCTCGGTGAAGTCGATGCGGCGATACTTGCGGGAAGCGGGAGTTATGCCATGATGGAATACAAGGGGTACTTGGGAGGGGTCGAGTTCGACGACGAGGCCGGAATTTTTCACGGCGAGGTGGCGAACCTGCGCGATACCGTCACCTTTCAAGGCCGCGCCGTCGACGAACTCCGGCAGGCGTTCCAAGATTCCGTGGACGACTATCTTGAGTGGTGCGCCAGGCGTGGCAAGGAGCCCGAAAAGCCCTATTCCGGGAAATTCGTGGTGCGCGTCGATCCCGAGCTTCACCGCTCCATCAGCGCCGCCGCCAGGAAGGCGGAAAAAAGCCTGAATGCCTGGGTGGCGGAACATCTTGACGAGGCGGTGGGGGAGCGGGAAAGGCAGTGAAACGAAACTTGTAATTCCGTAACAGGCTCGGCCGCCGACCTTCACCCGCCCGCCACCGGCGGCCAGATGGCGAGCGCGTCGCCTTCTTGCAAAGGCCGATCGCCGCGGGCGCCGGGAGCCAAATAGACCCCGTTGACCAGCACCAGGTGGCAATGCTCGCTGGGCAGCCCCAGATCGGCGATGATGGCGGCGGCGGTGGCGCCGTCGGGGACTTCCAGGTCGGCTTCGTTGCCGGCCGAGTCCGGCGGCAGGTACCGGCTCAAAAGGGCGAAGAGCTTGATCCTGATTTTCATGGACTGGAGCATTTCAAGTTTGGTCGGCGCCGGCCCATCAAGCGAAGCCGGGTCTGGATGAGCCCTCCAGGGCGCCGAGCCCAATTCGGGTTCCACGCGGCTACAACGCCAACCTTTGCAGGGTCTCGTTGGAAGGGACGCCGTTGGCGGTCCAGCCACGCAACTGGTAATACTCGGGCAGCATCTTGCCTAAGTCGTTGACCTTGCCCGAGGCCGGTCCCGTTTTGGCGGCGTCTTTCAAGATCCGCTTCGGCAAGGTGTCGTCGGCGGCCGTGAAACCGGCGTTGAGATTGTATTTGCGCTCCAGGTTCCAGATACGCTCGCCGACCTCGACCATTTTGTCCGCCGACCAGTCACCCTCGCAGGCGGCATCGACTTCGGGAGCGATGTCGTCCAGGGTCAGGGCGAAAGTCGTAAAAATGCAGGTGCCCGTGGAATCCACCGCCGCCGTGGCGTCCTGGAGGGCCTTGACCATGCCGGCCTTGCCATCTGTGGTCAGAGGATCGGTTTTCTCGGGGATGCCGAGGACTTCCGAGGCCACCGTGTAGCTGCGCAGGTGGCAGGCGCCGCGGTTCGAGGTGGCGTAGGTCAGACCCATGCCTTGGATGCCGCGCGGATCGTAGGCCGGGAGTTCCTGGCCCTTGACCGACATCGACAGCTCCGGCTTTCCGTACTTTTCGCACAAACGTCTGGAGCCCTGGCCGATCTCCTTGCCGAAACCTTCTCCCTTGGCGGTCTGTTCGACGATGGTGACGAGCGCCTCGGCCGAGCCGAACTTGAGCGCCACGCCGCCGGTGTCCCGATCGGTGATCACGCCCTGCTCGTAAAGATCCATCGCCGCGGCAATGGTGGAGCCCAGGGAAATCGGGTCCATGCCGTGCTCATTGCATATCATGTTGGCGTATTGCAGCGACTCCAGGTCGTCGATCCCGGTCGCCGCGCCAAAGGCCCAAGCCGCTTCGTATTCCAGGCCGCCGCTTTCGCCATGGTATCGCGGCTTGCCGGCGACCGAGAAATGCTCTGGATCCATTTGCGAGACCCGGCCGCAGACAATGGGGCAGCCATAGCAACCCTTAGTCGAAACCGTGTGCGGCTTGCCGTCGCCGGCCCGTTTCTCGAGCATCGCCTCGCCGCTGATCTTGGACGCCCCATCGAACTGGCTGTCGCCGGCGTTGCGGGTCGGCAGCGCGCCGGTCTCGTTGACGATGTTCATCATCACCTGCGTGCCGTAAGTCGGCAGCCCTTCGCCGGTGACGGCATTTTCAGCCAACACTTTCCTGGCCGCGTTGGCCGCCTTTTTGAATGCATTGGGATTATCGACCTTGACACCGACGGTGCCGCGCACGACGACGGCCTTGAGGTTCTTGGAACCCATTACGGCGCCGACGCCCGAGCGTCCGGCGGCCCGGTCCTTGTCATTGATGACGCCGGCGAAGAGAACGCCGTTTTCGCCGGCCCGGCCGATGCAGGCGACGCGGACAAAGGGATTGCCGCGGCTCTCCCTGATCTTGTCCTCGGTTTCCCAGACCGACCTGCCCCAGAGGTCGCCGGCGTCGAGGAGCTCGGCATTGTCGTTGTCGATCGAGAGATAAACGGGCTTCGGCGATTTGCCTTCGAAGATGATCATGTCCCAGCCGGCGTTCTTGAGTTCGGCGCCGAAAAAACCGCCGGAGTTGGAACAAGCGATGGCGCCGGTCAGCGGCCCCTTGGTGATCACCGACCACCGCCCGCCGGTCGGCGCCTCCGTGGCGGTCAATGGACCGGTGGCGAAAATCATCTTGTTGTCCGGCGACAGGGGATCGACCTTGGGATCGGTCTCCTCGACCAGATACTTGCTGGCCAGACCGCGTTGGCCCAGGTACTTGAATGCCCAGTCCATGTTGAGTGGTTCGCTCCCACAAGTGCCGTTGGACAGATCCACCCTCAGGATTTTCCTTGTCCAAGCCATGATGTCACCTCCTGGTCGTGCCTTTTATCCTTGAGCTTGTTTGTCAGGCTCGAGTTGACGCGTCGGCGTCGAGTTTCACCGCCCATTTTCGCATCTTATCACGGTCTGTCGGCGGGCTAGAACCTCAACGTCTTGACCTGCACGACATGAGGCAGGGCGCCGATCTTTTTCAATACATCCTCGCCGGGCGGCTCGTCGATCTCGATAAGGGCGATGGCATCGCCTCCCGGCTCGGCGCGGCCCAAATGAAAAGTGGCGATGTTGATGCCCATGTCGCCGAGAATCATGCCCAGACCGCCGATAAAGCCGGGTTTATCGTGGTTGGTGATATAAAGCATATTGGGACCCAGTTCGGCGTCGATGGGGATGCCCTTGATCTCGACGAGACGCGGCCGGCTTCCGGCGAACAGCGTCCCGGAGACGCCGCGGGTCTGGACCTCGGTGGTTACCGTCACTTTGACCAGCGTCAAGTAGTCGCTGGCTCGTTCGTGTTTGATTTCGGTGATGTCGATGTTCCGCTCTTTGGCGATAAGCGGCGCATTGACCATGTTCACCGAATCCAAAAGCGGCGCCAGCAAGCCCTGTAAGGTCACCGCCGTCAAAGGCCTGGTGTTGAGTTCCGTGGCATGTCCTTCGTACTCGATGGTGATGGCTTTGAGGCCCGTTTCCGTCAACTGCCCGGCGAAACTGCCGAGCAGCTCGCAGAGTTTCATATAGGGCCTGAGCTTCGGCACTTCCTCGGCGGTAACCGAGGCCATGTTGACGGCGTTGGCAACGGCGCCCGTCAGCAGAAAATCGGCCATTTGCTCGGCGATTTGCGAGGCGACCTTTTCCCGCGCCTCCATGGTCGAGGCGCCGAGGTGAGGCGTCGCCACGACTTTCTCCATGCCGAACAGGATGTTGTCCGTGGCCGGTTCATTGGCGAAGACATCGAGCGCCGCCGCCGCCACATGGCCGCTTTCAAGGGCCGCCTTCAAATCCTTCTCGACGATAAGGCCGCCGCGGGCGCAGTTGATGATGCGCACGCCTTGCTTCATCCTGGCAAGAGCTTCGCCGTCGATAATGGCCCGGGTGGCGTCGGTCAAGGGCGCATGCAAGCTGATGAAATCGGCGCGGGCGAAAAACCCGTCCAGATCCACCTTCTCGACGCCTATGCTCTCGGCGCGTTCGGGCGAAAGGTAAGGATCGTAAGCTATCACCTTCATTTTCAGCCCATGCGCCCGGTCGGCGACGACGCTGCCGATGTTGCCGCAGCCGATGATGCCCAAGGTCTTGCCCGTCAGCTCGACGCCCATGAACCTGGTTTTTTCCCACTTGCCCTGGTGAGTGGAGGCGTTGGCCTGGGGAATCTGCCGGGACAGGGACAGGATCATGGCGATGGCGTGTTCGGCGGTGGTGATGGCATTGCCCAAGGGAGCATTCATCACCACGATCCCGCGTCCCGTTGCCGCCTCGACATCGATGTTATCGACACCGATGCCGGCGCGGCCGATCACCTTCAGATTATGGGCGGCGCCGATGATGTCGGCGGTGACATTGGTTGTCGAGCGCACGGCAATGCCGTCGTATTCGCCGATGCGGGATTTGAGTTCCGGCGGGTCCATGCCGGGCTTGACGTCGGTTTCGATCCCCCTGTTGGCGAAAATCGTGCCGGCAAGGGGGCTAATGTTGTCGGAAATCAGGACTTTGGGCATGACACTTCACACTTCTCGTCAAGCGGCTAGAGCATATCAGGTTTAGTCGGCACCGAAAATTCGGCCTTGACGGTGGAGAAGGCCCAGTCCAGCCAGGGAAACAAAATGACCAGATCGGACTTTTCCACCGTCGCCCCGGCCCAGATGCGCAAACCCGGCGGGGCGTCGCGGTAAGAGGCGATATCCAGCGCCGCCTTTTCCTCCGCCAAGACCGCCGCCAGACGCCGGGTGAAGGCGGCCCGCCTACCGCGTTCAAGGGCGGCGAACCACGAATCGACGACTTTGAGACAGACCGACGTGCGCGAGCGGATAGCCGGTTCCCGGACCAGGAAATCGATCCAAGGGGTCGCCGACACCCATTCCTCGATGGCCGCCAGATTAGCCCTTGTTCTTGCCGTCAGCGCCTCTAGTCCGCCTATGGCCGAGGCCCAATTCAGCCCGTCCAAGGCGTCTTCGACGGCGAGCATGGAAGGGGTATTGATGGTCGCGCCCTCGAAGAGGCCCTCGATCAGCTTGGCGTTTCGGGTCAGGCGGAAGATTTTCGGCAGCGGCCAGGGAGGCCTGTAGCTTTGCAGACGCTCGACGGCGCGAGGGCCGAGAATCAAAACGCCGTGCTGGCCCTCTCCGCCCAAGACCTTTTGCCATGAATAAGTGACCACATCCAGCTTCTCCCAGGGCAGGTCGTAAGCGAAGACGGCGGAAGTGGCGTCGCAGATGGTCAGGCCCCGGCGATCCGAGGCGATCCACTCGCCGCCGGGTACGCAAACTCCGGACGTGGTGCCGTTCCAGGTGAAGATAAGGTCGCGGGAGAAATCCACCTGGCCGAGGTCGGGAAGTTCGCCATAAGGAGCCTCGAACACGCGCAGGTCCTTCAGTTTGAGTTGATTTCTCACATCATCGGCCCAACCCGAGCCGAAACTCTCCCAGGCCAGCACGTCGACGCCGCGAGCGCCGAGAAGGGTCCACAGCGCCATTTCGACGGCGCCGGTGTCCGACGCCGGGACGATGCCCAGGCGATAGTCGTCGGGAAGCCCGAGGATGGCCTTGGATTTTTCGATCACCTCGGCCAGCTTGGCCTTGCCGGGAGCCGATCGGTGCGAACGGCCGACCAGGACGCCGGCAAGGGCCGCCGTGGACCAGCCGGGACGTTTGGCGCAGGGACCGGATGAAAACCTGGGGTTTCGCGGACGAACGCCCGGCTTCGGATTTCGCGGATGAACGTCCGACTTCGTCGGCGTAACCAAAGTATCTCTCCCATCCTCGCGGATGGGTCGCGGCCCGTTGGGAGGCCGTGGCCCGCCGATGCTTCTATAGGCTCCGCCGCGCCGCGTCAATCTGGCAAAGGGGGCCCGGGGATCGTTGAAAGCGAACCCCCCGCTGCTCTTTCCGTCTTGCGCCGGCCAACCGTATGTCCTACATTATGTAGTACATTTCGATACCGGCGGAGACGGGATGTGAGCGAGACCGTATCGGCGCGTTACGCCAATCAGAACTTCGCCAGGATCCTCCGGGCCGTGGAGAGCGGCGCCGAGTTCGTGGTGACGCGAAACGGAACCCCCGTCGCCCAGATAACGTCGGCGAGCGGCGATGCGTCCAGGCGGCTGACGGTAGCCCAGGAGGAGATTCTGGCGCGGACCATGCGGCGTCTCCGCGAGGGGTGGAGCCTGGGCGGGAAACGGGTCGGCCGCGACGGTCTCCATGACCGCTGAGCGTTTCAGCCTGGACACCAACGTGCTGGTCTATGCCGCCGACCGGGACGCCGGGGAGCGGCACGAGCGCGCCTTGGAGATCATGGAGCGTTCGGCCCGGCGGCCTTGCACGCTGACCGTTCAGGCCCTTGCCGAGTTCTTCCATGCGACGACTGGAAAGGGGATCGTGCCCAAGGCCGAGGCGGCTTCCCAGGTTCGCGACTGGCTCGATTTGTTTCCCACCGCCGCCGCCGGTTCCGATGCTTTGCGGGTGGCTTTGAGGGCCGTCGAGGACCGCCGTTTCTCTTTTTGGGACGGGATGCTTCTGGCGACGGCGGAGGCGGCCGGGTGCCGGGCGGTGCTGAGCGAGGGCATGGAGGACGGCGCCGGACTGGGGAACATCGTGGTTCGCGACCCGTTCAAGGGTTCCGGGTTCCCGCCCGAGACCGCGGCGCTCCTCGGAGCGAGCGAGGAGAAAACGTAGCCCGACCTTCAAACCCCGTAATACCAGGGCGCGAACAGGCTGAAGACCAGCCACATGATAAAGATCAAGGGAGTGCCGGCGCGGACGAAATCGACGAAACGGTAGTGTCCCGGCCCCATCACCAGAAGGTTGGTCTGGTAGCCCAACGGCGAGGCGAAGGAACAATTGGCGGCGAAAATCACGGCGACGGTGAAGGCCTCCGGGGCAACGCCGATGTCCAGGGCGATGTCGACGGCGATGGGAGTAAAGAGGACGGCGGTGGTCTTGGTGCTGATGACGTTGGAAAGCAAGGCGACAAGGAGGAAGAACAACGACAGCACCGTCGCCGGACCGACGCCGGCCAGGGCATCGACGAGGGCGGCGGCGAGAAAGGCGGCGCCGCCGGTCTCCTGCAGCGTCACCCCCAAGGCCAGGGCGGCGCCGATGGTGGTGACGATCTTGGGATCGACGGCGCGGACGGCCTGGCGCACGTTCAAAGCCCCCGACGCCACCATGGCGGCGGCGCCGGTGAGCGTCGCCACGACGATGGGAACAAGGCCGGCCGCCGCCAGGCCGATGGCGGCGAGGAAAATCGATGTCGCCCGTTTGGCGCGATGAAGCGTCGGCAACGCCGCCGCCGACCATTCGAGCAAAACGACGTCGCGGTTGCCCCGCAACGCCTTGAGGTCATCGGGTTGCCCCTGCAGCAACAGAACGTCTCCGGCCTGCAGGCGGATGTCGGTCATGCGGGCGCGGATCATCCGCGACCGGCGTTGGATGCCAAGCACGACACAACGGGTCTTGTACCGAAAACCGATCTGCGGAAGGGACTGGCCGATCAAACGCGAAGCCGGGGCGACCATGACTTCCACCAGCACCCGTTCGCCGGCCCGCCAGGGCTGTTCGCCAGTGTCATTGTCCACGTCGCCGCCGGTTGCCGAAGCGACGGCGCCGCCGTCCTCCAAATCCGGATAGAGCAATCCGGGGTCGTGGGACAGCGCTTCGGTGAGTTCCTTGCGGGTCGCCGCCACCACCAGAACATCGCCGGGACGGGCAACGAAACCCTCGAAAGGCGGCAGGATGGCTTGCTCGCCGCGCTGGACCATTCGCACCGTCATCGCCGGCAGGCCAGCGAACAAACCGCGGCGCGCTCCCTGCCCGACCAGTCCCGATTCCTTGGATACGGTGATCTGGGCGATGAATTGCCGGCCGCCCCGGTCGAGCAAAGAGGCGGCCAGCGGCGCCCGGTCCGGCAACAACCGGGGCGCCGCCACCAACACGTAAACCAAGCCGGCGCCGGCCAAGACCAGACCCGGAACCGAAAAGTCGAAAAAGGAAAACGGCGTTTGCCCCATTTCGATGAGAGCGCTGTTGACCAAAAGGTTGGTGCTTGAACCGACGAGCGTGGTCATGCCGCCGAACACGGCGGCGAAACTCAAGGGGATCATCAATTTGCTCACCGAGCGCCCAAAACGGCCGGCCACGGCCTCCATGATGGGGATGAAAATGACGACCACGGGGATGTTGTTGAGGAATGCGCTGACCGCCAACACGACGCCCAGGACGACGGCTATCGACAGCCATGCCCGCCGGCCGCCGAGCCCCAACACCAGTCGCGCCGCCCGGTCGAGGATGCCGGTGCCGACCATCCCCTGGCCCATGACCAAGAGCGCCAATACGGTGATCAGGGCCGGATTGGCGAAGCCCTCAAGAATGCGCCTCGGATCGAGCTGATTGACGCCATCGCCGCCGGCAACCGGGAAAAGGTGAAAAAAGACAAGCAGGGCGCAAACAACGCCGATGGAAATCACCTCCATGGGCAACAGCTCCAGCGCGTAGAGCGCCAGCGCGAAGATGATGAGGGCAAAGGTCGCCCACATCTGAAAATCCGGCCCCAGGGCCGCCGTGAGTTCGGGAAACATGCTCCAACCTTATCACATACCGTTTTTTATGTTTGTTTTCGCCGGGCTAAAAAAAAGATCGCCGGCACGGGACGCGGCGGCAATTCGATTAACCAAGGGACGCGTTCAAATCCGCCCGTAGACGTCTTCGAACCGCTCGATGTCGTTCTCGCTCAATGTCGTTCCGGACTGAATTTCGATGATGTGGAGTTCGTCGGCGGAGGGATTTTCCAATCTGTGCTTGATCCCGATGGGAATGTATGTGGACTGGTCCTCGGCAAGCTCGAAGGTCTCCTCTCCGCGGGTTATTTTTGCTCTCCCGCCGACCACGACCCAGTGCTCGGCGCGGTGGCGGTGCCTTTGCAGACTCAGCCGGGCGCCGGGATTGAGGGTGATATGCTTGATCAAAAACCGGTCGCTGACTTTCAGCGTCCGGAAAGACCCCCAGGGCCGGTAGACGGTCAAATGGGAAGCGCATTCCGGCCGCTGTTCGCTGACCAGAAAATCGGTGACCGATTTGACCTCCTCGGCCTTGTCCTTGGCAAGCACCAGAACGGCGTCGGCGGTGGCGACGACGACGGTATCCTCCAGACCGATGGCGGCGACCAAGGGGCCGCCGCTACGCAGATAACAGTTTCCGGACTGGCGCGCGATCACATCGCCGGAGACGACGTTGCCGTTGCCGTCCTTGCCGCCCAGATCCCACAGCGCCGCCCAGGAGCCAACGTCGCTCCAATCCAAATCCGCAGGCACCACGACGGCCGCGTCCGTCCGTTCCATGACGGCGTAATCGATGGACAAGGAGGGGGCTTCAACGTAAGCCGCCTGGGAAAGGCGGAAAAAATCCGGCTGCTTTCGCCCTTCCGCGACGGCGCGGCGGCAAGCCGCCAGCATGCCGGGATGCAGCCGTTCCAATTCGTCAAGGTAAACGGCGGCGGTAAACATGAACATGCCGCTGTTCCACAGATAGCCGCCGGCCTCCAGATATGTCCGGGCCGTCCCGGCATCGGGCTTCTCGACGAAACGCTCGACGCTAAAACAGCCGTCAACGTCTTCGAACCCGGCGCCTTTGAGGATATAGCCATATCCGGTGTGCGGCGCCGTCGGGGTAATGCCGAAAGTGACCAATGCACCCCGCCTGGCCGCTTGCGCCGCTCTATCGACGGCGGCGTGAAATTCCCGCAAATCGCCGATGACATGGTCGGACGGCAATAGCAAGACCACCGCGTCGGGGCCGCTGGATTTCAATGCCGCCACCGCCGCCGCCGGCGCCGTGTTGCGGCCGCCGGGCTCGAGGATGATTTCCGCCGGCGTGATGCCGGCCTGCCTCGATTGCTCGGCAACAACGAACCGGTGTTCCTCGTTGCAGATGAACATAGGCCGGGCGTACCGCCCATCTCGCAGGCGCGCCGCCGTTTCCTGCAGAAGGGTCGCCGATGTGACCAGCGGCAAGAATTGTTTCGGGTAAAGCGACCGCGACATTGGCCACAGCCGCGTTCCCGATCCGCCGCAAAGGATGACCGGATGAATGTCAGCGCTCAAGACAATCCGCCATGCTCACTTGGATAATTTCCTTTCGCCTTCAGTTCCCATCCGGAAGCGGCAAGCGACTGCCTGATAACACATGTCACCGCCAACGAGCTATCACTCGTTCATATGATCCCGAAGTTGGCGCTAGATTCCATAGTCAAAACCGTTAAACCATTAGGAAGCGCCGTATTTTTCCCTACGCTTTCCGGCGAGGTGTGGATGAGCCTGCGTCAGTTGATTAAATATGCCCTGAGCCTTCCACCTCGGCAGGCGGCCGGCAAGGGCTGGCGATTGGCGCGGCGGCTGCTCGCCGCCTGCCGCGACCAAACGCTGGGATATTTCCGCTCCACTTATGGCGAGCCGATGAAAGACGCGGCGGAAATCGAAAGCCGCGTTGCCGAGATTCCGGCCCGTCTAATCAAACCCTTGTCGGCGGCCATCGCCGTCCTAAGCGGTCATTATCTGGATCACCGGTTCGATCTTTTGGGCTCCGGCTGGGTTAAGGTGGAGCACGGCATGCACTGCCCCGGCTTCGAGGGCGTCGCCTATCCTCCCGGTCCGGGCGCCCCGCGGGTCTCGGCCGGCAACCGCCGCCGCGCCCGGATGATCCGGCGACTGATCGACCGCCAGTACCGGCGCATCGACTGGCAGCTCGATTTCAAATCCGGCTACCGCTGGTCCGAGCGGCGCGCCGCTGGCGCCATCCTTTATGGCCATGCGCCGGCCGCCGACGTCAAGGTTCCATGGGAACTGTCGCGCCTGCAGCATTTGCCGCACCTGGCTTGGGCTTTCATTCTGGCCAAGGCCGGCGAGAAAGGCTTTCAAGCGGCAGAGACCTACCGGGCCGAATTCCGCAACCAAGTCCTCGATTTCCTCGCCGCCAATCCGCCTCGCTTCGGCGTCAACTGGTCCTGCCCCATGGACATCGCCATTCGCGCCGCCAACCTGTGTTTGGCAGTGGATTTGTTCCGCCGTCACGGCGCTCGATTCGACGACGCCTTCCTGGCCGAGTTCGGAGCCGCGTTGAGAGCGCATGGCCGGCACATCGCGGCAAACCTGGAGTGGCACGTCGAACACCGGGCCAACCATTATCTGGCCGACGTTTGCGGTCTTTTGTTCGTCGCCGCCACCCTGCCGCGCCGCCCCGAGACCGACATCTGGCTGGCCTTCGCCGTCCGCCAGTTGATCGGCGAGGTCGAACGCCAGTTCACGCCAGACGGCGGCAATTTCGAGGCCTCGACCGCCTATCACCGTTTGTCGGCTGAAATGGCCATATACGCCACCGCCTTCGTTCTCGGTTTGCCGGCAAAAAGAACGGCGGCGCTGGCCGCTTACGATCACCGGCTATGGCCGCATCGGCCGCCATTGGAGCCAGCGCCGGTTGCCATGCATCCGGTGCCGGGCGGCGGCGTATCGCCCTTCCCCGCCTGGTATTTCGAGCGCCTGGAAAGGATGGTGGAGTTCACCATTCACGCGACCAAGCCGGACGGCCACGTCGTCCAGATCGGCGATCACGATAGCGGCCGCTTTTTCAAGCCTTGCCCGGTATTCAACCGTAAGGACGAAGACGGCTGGGACGAGGATCACCTCGACCACCGAAGCCTCGCCGCCGCCGCCGCCGGCCTGTTCCGCCGCGCCGATTGGCAAGATTTTGCCGGCGACCGCATGGCGGCGGAAACGGCTCTCGTCGAAGGGCTGGCCGGGGGTGTTCGCATCGCGGCGGCGGTTTCTCCCCTGGCGGCGGAAGGCCGGCGGGTCGAAACCGCCGCCGCCGCGGCGCCGCCGACGGACGGGCGCGAGATCGTCATCTGCCTTGCCGAGGACGCAATCCTCGCCGGCCTGAAAGCCATCGCCTACCCGGATTTCGGGCTTTTCATCTGGCGCGGCCGGCGTTTTTTTCTCTCCTTGCGTTGCGGTCCCGTCGGCCAGAATGGCAACGGCGGCCACGCCCATAACGACCAGTTGGCCATGGAATTGCAGATCGATGGCGAGGACTGGTTGGCCGATCCCGGCTCTTACGTCTACACGCCGGCGCCGAAGCTCCGCAACGCCTACCGCTCGGTGCTTGCCCACGCGGCGCCGCGCGACGCAACGCGGGAACCGGCAAGGCTCGATCTCGGGCTCTTTCGCCTCGAAGACCGGACGCGAGCGGCTTGCGTCCATTTCGACGAACAGCGTTTTCATGGAATACACTTCGGCTTCGGCGCCGCCGTTCACCGCGTGGTGGAAATCGGCGACGCCCGGATCACCGTCCGCGATACCTTCGAGCCGGGTATTGGAGCGGGTGAACGGCTGACGATCACCAGCGCGGCGTCCTTGCGCGGCGCCTTCGATCTCAAGCTCGCTTTCTCGCCGGGCTACGGCAAACTCCGGGTTAAAAAACCGCCCAATCGGGTTTTTTCGGCGTCAGCCTGGCCTCGCCGGCGGTAAAGGGAGTGCCGGTCGCGGTTGCTTTTTCCACCTCTACGAGGCGCATCAATGCCAGCCCAATGCCATCGATGGCGGAGCACATCTTTCCGACCTCCTTGTCACCGGCCATGACCGGCGTGCCGGGCGGCGGCGTTGGGCCGTCGATTACGACCGGCATCAGGCGCTTTTTGATCAGCCCCCGGTATTTGGTTCGGGCGGTCAACTCCTGACCCAAGTAACAGCCCTTGTTCCAATCGATTCCGCCCAGTTCATCGAAACCATTTTCAAGCAAGATCGTCTGTTCCACCTCCATGTCGCGGCTGCCGTCCGGCAAACCCAGCGGCAGGCGCAGGGAATCGTAATCCACCTGAAGGGCGGCTTCGAAACCGGCCTTGGCCAGGATCTCGCCGGCATCCTGGCGGGGCAGAACGGCGCGCCCGCCGCCGGCGGCCAAGCGCGGGTCCACATACGCAATCCCGCCGCCGAAAGGAACGGCATGTCCCGCTTCCCCGGAAAGCCCCAGGGATTCCGCCGCGCCTTCGCCAAAGAGAGCGGCGGCGGCGAACTCATCACTCTTGTCGGCGAGACCGACATTGGAGTGAAGCTTGTACATGCCGAGACGGCGCTTGAGGTCGCCGCGCCTGGCGGCCTCGCAATCGAGCAAAAAGTCATCCTCCATTCGGACGATGAAAAAGTCGTGCAAGTACCTGCCCTGGGGAGTGAGAAAAGCGGCGTGGATGGCGCGGTCCGGCCCCACCTTGCCGATATCGTTGGAGATCAATCCCTGAAGGAAATCCTCGGCGCCATCGCCCGTTACGGCGAGCAGGCCGCGATCTTCGAAAAGCAGGAATTTTTGTTCCGTCATCCTAGATCCCCATTAACCCATCCCTCGGCTCGCCGGCAAAACCGGCTTGACTTTAAAATTAGGCATCCAACAAGCCTTGGCAAGTGTTGACCCCTATGCAATTTTTTTCGGCGGACGTATAACTGCGGCCATGAGGATACTTTTTATCTCCTCGACTCGCGTTGGCGACGCCATTTTGTCGACAGGATTGTTGGATCGCTTGATCGGGGAAAACCCGGGCGCCAGCATCACCATCGCTTGCGGTCCGGCGGCGGCGCCCTTGTTCGAGGCGGTGCCGGGCCTTGAGCGTATCATCGTCCTCGACAAAATGGTTCTTTCCTTGCATTGGCTGATGTTGTGGGCGCTCTGTGGCCGACATGTTTGGGATATCCTGGTGGACCTGAGAAACTCGGCCATGTTTTTCCTGCTGCCGGCCCGCAAGCGTCATAAGTTGACGCGCTCGCACCAACCGGAACACCGGGTGACACAGTTGGCCAGAACCCTCGGCCTCGCCGACAACCCGCCGCCGCCGCGCCTGTGGTTGGCGGACAAGCACGTCGATGAGGCCCGCCGGCTGGTTCCCGACGGGCCGCCGGTGCTGGCGGTAGGACCGACCGCCAACTGGCCGGCGAAGACTTGGCGGCTTGAATATTTCGTCGAACTGATCGAGCGCTTGACCCTGCCGGACGGCATTTTGCCGGAAGGAAGGGTGGCGGTTTTCGCCCGCGACGACCAAAGGCCCATGGCGCTGCGCTTGATCGACGCTATCCCTAAGGAAAAGCGGGTCGACCTGATGGGCCGGGTCGACCTTTTGATCGCCTTTGCCTGTCTTGCCCGCTCGGCGTTCTTTGTCGGCAACGACTCAGGTCTTATGCACTTGGCGGCTGCGGCGGGCGTCCCGACGTTGGGGTTGTTCGGACCCAGCCTGGAAACTCATTACGCGCCCTGGGGGCCGCTCTGCGCCGTTGCCCGGGCCAGCGTTCCCTACGACGAGATTTTTCCCGCCGATTTCGATCACCGGGATTCCGGCACCTTGATGGACAGCTTGAGCGTCGGCACCGCCGAAGAGGCGGCAAGGAATTTATGGCGGCTGGCCGAGAAGCAAGCCGCGCGAGCACGCCCACCCTCTCCGCCGCGGTTGCCGTCCGCTATGCCGGCCGCATGAAAGCGAGGATCGAGGAACCGGGCCGGTGAGCGCCGCCAAACTCAGCGCCGTGATCTCGGTCCACAACGAGGAAAATCAACTCGCCCTTTGCCTGGAGCGGTTGCGTTTCGCCGACGAGATCGTCGTCCTCTTGGACGACTGCGGGGACGAATCGAAGGCAATCGCCGCCAGCTTCACCGACCGCCTGGTCGAAGGCGCCTGGGCAAAGGAGGGCCGGCGCCGCAACGCCGGCATCGCGGCCTGCCGGGGCGAGTGGATCTTCGAGGTCGATGCCGACGAACGGGTGCCGCAAGCACTCGCCGATGAAATCCGCCAGGTCGTCGAAACCTCGTCCTTCGGCTGGCACGAGATCCCGGTCGACAATTACATCGGCGCCAGACTGGTGCGCTGGGGCTGGGGGGCGTCCTATGGCAAGGCCGCCTATCCGGGCCTGTTCCGCAAAGGCGTCAAACAATGGGGAGATCAGCGCGTTCATCCCGGCCTGAAGTGGTCGGGGCGGAAGGGGCCGATGCTCGCCAACCGATTGCAACACCACGTTGATAGAAACATTTCCGACATGATCAAGCGGTTGGACAGTTATTCCACGGCGCGCGCCAAAGACCTACGCGAGGCGGGCGAAACCTGGGGCTCCACGGCGACAAACTTTCGCCGCCTGTTCACGCGTTTTTTCAAATGTTACGTTTTGCGCGGGGGCTACCGGGAAGGCGTCTGGGGTTTCCTGATCGCCCTTTTCGCTGGGCTTTATCCGCTGCTTTCACACCTCAAGGCCAAGTTGGAGGATGGCTGATGGCGCGCATCGTCCTTGCCGACGATGGCATCCATTTCGACGGCCAGACCCTTGAAAGCAAGCCCTTGGGCGGCGTCGAAACTTCGGTTATTCTACTCATGGAGGAACTGGCCCGGCGCGGACACGAGGTCCGCGTTTGCAACAAATGCCCCGCCCCTTTACATCACAACGGCGTCTTTTGGAGCCCCATCGAAAACGGCCTGCCCGCCGAGACCGATCTTTACATAGCCAACCGCGGCGATGCATTGTTGCCGCTGATGCCGAAAGCCGGGCGCTCGGTTTTCTGGATTCACAACCCGGCCCGCTATTTGTTGAAATGGCGATACTTGTCGAAGCTTTGGCGCATCCGTCCGGTCATCGTTTTCGTCGGCGAGTATCACGCCACTACCTGCTCCGCCTGGGTCCCGGAAGGCGGCCGCGAAGTCATACCCTATGGCATCGCCGACATGTTCCTGACCGCCGAGACGGCGCAAGCTCCTCCGGCGCCGCGCGCCGTCTTCACCTCCAATCCCCTGCGTTCGCTCGACTGGCTCTTGGATCTCTGGGCCGAACAAATCAGGCCGCAAGTCCCGGCGGCCGAATTGCATGTCTTCTCCGGCGCCGCCACCTACGGCGCGGTTGGCGACGAAAAATCCAAAGCCATGGAGGCGGTTCTGGACCGGGCCAGGAGCTTGGCCCCGGAAGGCGTGGTCCCGCGCCAGCCGGTGCCCAAGGCGGAGCTCGCCAGGGAATTGCGCGGTGCTCGGGTGATGCTTTACCGTGGCGACCTCAACGAGACTTTTTGTCTGTCCGTGGGTGAAGCGCAAGCCATGGGGGTTCCGGCGGTGGTACAGAATTTTGGCTCCGTCACGGAACGGGTCATCGACGGCGAGACCGGTTTCATCGTCAAGGACGATGGCGCCTTCGCCGGCGCCGCGGCGCGGCTGCTTAAAGACGATGACTTGTGGCTTACCCAACATCGATCGGCTTTGGCGAAACAACGCCGCTGGGGCTGGCCCGAAGCCGCCGACGCTTTCGAGAGCCTGATACCTTGAAAATGGATTCGGATTAAATGCGTCTCCTGCAAGTCATGGCCGGCGGCGAATTCGGTGGCGCCGAAGCATTTTTCATCCGCTTGGTTTTGGGCCTCGACCAGGCCGGCCTGGAGCAACGGGTGGTAATCCGGAAGCACCCGCGGCGGGCGGCGATCCTGCAAGCTGGCGGCGTCGAAACGCTTGAATTGGCGTTCGGCGGGATCTTCGACTTGCAGACCCCGCTTAAGCTCAAGCGGACCATTCAGGAATTCCGGCCCGACATCGTTTTGACCTGGATGAGCCGGGCGACGGCAAAATGTCCGCGGGGAAATTTCGTCCACGTCGGTCGGCTCGGCGGCTATTACGACCTGAAGCGCTACCGGGCATGCGACCATTTGATCGCCAACACGCAAGATATCGCCGGCTACTTGGTGAACGAGGGCTGGCCGAAAGATAAAACCCACTACTTGCCCAACTTCGTCAGCGAGGAAAAAGCCTTGGCCGTCCCGCGGGAGGCTTTGTACACCCCCGACAAGGCGCCTTTGTTGCTGGCTATGGGACGGCTGCACGAGAACAAGGCCTTTGATGTGCTTTTGAAAGCCGTCGCCCGATTGCCTGAAGTCTATCTGTGGTTGGCCGGCGACGGGCCGCTCCGCGCCCAACTCGAAGCCATGGCGGAAAGCCTGGCGGTCAGATCCAGGGTTCGCTTCCTGGGCTGGCGCGACGATACGGCGGCCCTGTTCGCCACTTGCGACATGTTCGTTTGCCCGTCGCGCCACGAGCCCCTCGGCAACGTGATCGTCGAGGCCTGGGCGCGGGAAAAACCGGTGGTCGCCGCCGACAGCCTTGGCCCCAGCGCCCTGATCGAGGACGGACAAACAGGCCTGTTGGTGCCGGTCGACGACCCCGTGATGCTTGCCCGCGCCATCCGCTACGTGCTCAATGACGAGAACTTGCTCCCCCACATTTCCCGCCAGGGCCGGGCGGCTTACGAGGCCCGCTTCACCGAGTCCATCGTGGTTGGCAAGTACTTTCAATTTTTTGAAAAGGTTCTCGCCTGATGTGCGGCATCGCCGGCATCATGACCGGGGACGGCTCGGCGCCGTCGGCACGGACCCTGGACCGCTTGGCCCAGGCGCTTGCCCACAGGGGGCCGGACGGGCGCGGGCGTCACGTTTCCGGCAATGTCGGCATGGTCCATACCCGGCTCGCCATCATCGATCTTGAAACCGGCGATCAACCCATCCTCGCCCGCTCGGCGCCGGCGGCGGCATCGCCGGCAATCATCGCCAACGGCGAAATCTACAACCATCTCGACCTGCGCCGGGAAATCGGCGAGGCTGTCTTCGCCACCCGCTCCGACTGCGAACCGCCGCTCCACCTTTATCTCCGCGACGGTGTCGGCTTTGCCTGCCGGCTGCGGGGCATGTACGCCATCGCCATCCATGACCCTCCACGAAAGCGGCTGGTGCTGGCCCGCGACCCTTTCGGCATCAAGCCGCTGTACTATGCCGAGACCGGCGCCGGCTTCTCTTTCGCCTCCGAGGCGCGGGCGCTCATTACCGCCGGCCTGACAACGGCGGACTTGCGGCACGAGGCCCGCGACGAGCTATTGCAGCTGCAGTTCACCACTGGCGCCGAGACGGCCTTTCGCGGCATTTTCAGGCTGTTGCCGGGCGAGACCGTGGTCGTCGAGAAAGGCCGGATCACCGACCGCCGCCGAATCGAAGCCCTGCCGGCGGCGGGGCCGCGGGGCATGCGGGCGGCGGAAGCGCTTCGGCGGCTCGATGAAATCCTCAACGACGGCGTCGCAATCCACCAGCGATCCGATGTCCCTTACGGCATGTTCCTCTCGGGCGGCGTCGATTCGTCGGTGCTGCTGGCAATGATGGCGCGGCTCAACGAAAAGCCGGTCAGGGCCTTCACGGCCGGTTTCGAAGGCTGCCTCGTTCATGACGAAAGGGAACACGCACGCAAACTCGCCGGCATCGTTGGCGCCAAGCATGTGGAAGTGAATTTCGGCGAGGGTGATTTCTGGCGGCTATTGCCGGAAATCGCCTCGGTCATGGATGACCCGGCCGCCGATTATGCCCTGTTGCCGACTTACAAACTGGCCGCCGCCGCCAGGGAGAACGGCCTCAAAGTCATCTTGACCGGCGAGGGCGGGGACGAGATTTTCGGCGGCTACGGCCGCTACCGCCGGGCGTCGCGTTGGCGCCTGTTCGGCGGCCGGCCGATGCGTTGCACCGGCGCCCTCGACGGCTTGGGGCTACTGCGTGAACCGTCGGGACAATGGCGTGACGGCGTCGCCGCCGCCGAGGCGGCCGAAAACCGTCCCGGCCGCACGCCCTTGCAGATCAACCAAGCGGTCGATTGCGACGACTGGCTGCCCAACGATCTCTTGACCAAACTCGACCGCTGCTTGATGGCGCATGGCGTCGAAGGCCGCGTCCCTTTCCTCGATCCGGCGCTCGCCGCTTTCGCCTTCACCTTGCCGGACCGCCTGAAAGTCAGGCGCGGCATCGGCAAATGGCTTTTGCGCCGTTGGCTTGCGACCGGCCTGCCCGAGGCAAAGCCTTTTTCGCGCAAGCGCGGCTTCACCGTTCCGGTTGGTGAATGGATCGCCGCCAAGGGCCGGAAACTGGGGCCACTGGTGGCGGCCCAGCCGGGAGTCGCCGAGGTTTGCAAGCCCGGCGCCGTCGACAAGCTGTTCGCCGCCGCCGATGCCAGCGGCAAACTAGGCAAGGCCACCTGGACATTGCTTTTTTACGCCCTCTGGCACCGCCGCCATATTTTGGCCCTCACTCCCGGCGGCGATGTCTTCGACACCTTGGCGGCGGCCTGAATTGTCCTTAAATTGGGGGCCGGCGGGGGGCCAAACCGTAATCCGCACTACACCATCAGCGGCCCGTATTTTGATGATTACAAGGATTGCGGCTATGCCGATTTGTGACTGGCCGAGCGCGATGACATGATGCGCTACGATCAGCGGGCCTAGAAAACCGTGTATCGAACGCTCATGATTTTTGGCCCCCGGTGGGGGGGGGACCGTTTTTTTGTTTTTCCGATGTCCGCTGTCAGGCCCTAACCTGCGGATCATCACTGCCTCGGCGAACTACAGTTCCTGACCCAGGCTGTGTCAAAACGCTTGCCGTTTTCTCTGTGTGACGCGCCTGTGATTTTGAACGGTTTTTTGGGGCGGTTTTTCAGGTTTTGTCGGTATGTTTGACTGGCA
>DUZD01000016.1 GCA_013349695.1 Rhodospirillaceae bacterium | reverse complement strand
GATCGCCATGGACGAGGGTTTGCGGTTCGCGATCCGCGAGGGCGGACGGACCGTCGGCGCCGGCGTCGTCGCCTCGGTCGTCGAGTAGGAAAGGGAAGCGGGCCGGAATTCGGACAAAAATGCCGGACGGAAACGAAAACATGGAAAACCAGAACATACGTATCCGCCTGAAAGCCTTCGATCATCGCGTGTTGGATCAATCGGCCCTGGAGATCCTCAACACGGCCAAGCGGACGGGCGCTCGGGTTTGCGGGCCTATTCCCTTGCCGACGAGAATCGAGCGATTTACCGTCTTGCGTTCGCCGCACATCGATAAGAAATCGCGGGAGCAATTCGAGATACGGACCCACAAAAGAGTTCTCGACATCATTGATCCGACGCCGCAGACCGTGGATGCGTTGATGAAGCTCGACTTGGCCGCCGGCGTCGACGTGGAGATCAAACTATGAGAACCGGTCTCATCGCGTGCAAGCTCGGCATGACTCGCGTCTTCGGTGAAAACGGCAAGCACGTGCCGGTGACCGTGCTCAAGGTGGATAACTGCCAAGTCGTCGCCCGGCGCACCGAGGAAAGGGAAGGTTACAACGCCGTCCAAATCGGGATCGGCGCGGCCAAGGTGAAAAATGTCACCAAGGCCATGCGCGGGCACTTTGCCAAGGCGAAAGTCGAGCCCAAACGCCGCATAGCCGAATTTCGGGTCGACCCCGACGCCCTCCTTGACGTCGGCGCCGAACTGTCGGTCGCCCATTTCATCCCCGGCCAGTTCGTCGATGTCACCGGCACATCCATCGGCAAGGGATTCGCGGGCGTCATGAAACGGCATGGTTTCTCGGGCTTAAGGGCGTCCCACGGCGTTTCCCTCAGCCACAGGTCGGCCGGCTCGACCGGTCAGTGCCAGGATCCGGGAAGGGTCTTCAAAGGCAAGAAGATGGCCGGCCACATGGGCGCCAAACGGGTGACAACTCAAAACCTTGTGGTGATGGCCGCCGACGCCGAGCGCGGCGTCATCCTGATCAAAGGGGCTGTTCCCGGGAGCAAGGGCGGTTTCGTTTTGGTTCGTGACGCGGTCAAGAAATTGCTGCCCGACGGGGTCCCGTTCCCGGCGGCGACGAGCGGTGGCGCGGAAGCGCCGGTCGAGGAAACATTGACGGAGGAAACCCCGCCCGAGGAAACATCGACGGAGGAAACCCCGCCCGAGGAAACATCGGCCGAAACAAGTCAGCCTGAAGATTCCGGGCAGGACGAGACGGAAGATTAACCGGCCATGAAATGTGACGTCATCAGCCTTGATAACGAGAAAGTCGACAGCATCGACCTGGATGAATCGGTGTTCGGCCTCAAGGTCCGTGCCGACATTTTGGCGCGCATGGTCAATTGGCAGCTTGCCAAGCGCCGCGCCGGAACCCAAAAAACCAAGACCCGTAGCGAAATACGAGGAACAACCGCCAAGCCATACCGCCAGAAAGGCCTCGGGCGAGCCCGGCTGGGCAGCAGAAAGGCGCCGCAATTGCGAGGCGGCGGCGTCGCCTTCGGGCCGGTTCTCCGCGGCCATGCCCACAAGTTGCAGAAAAAGGTACGTCGTCTGGCCCTCAAAACGGCGCTTTCGGCCAAACAGGCGGATGGCAAACTGGTGGTTTTGGATGCGGCCAAGATGGAAAAAGCAAAAACAGCGGATTTGGCGAAACATATCACCAAGCTGGGGTGGCGTTCCGTGCTCCTTATCGACGGGGCGGAAACGGACCCCAATTTTTCCCGCGCCGCCGCCAACATTGTTGGTCTGGATGTATTGCCTAGCCAAGGAGCCAATGTTTACGACATCTTGCGCCGGGATACTCTGGTCCTGACCAAGGGCGCGGTCGAGCAGTTGGTTGAACGGTTGAAATGAGCAAATTCAGTGGAATTACAGCCAAGCCGAGCAAGGAACGGATTTACGAACTCATCCGTTCACCCATCATGACGGAAAAGTCGACCATGATTTCGGAATACAACCAGGTGAGCTTCCGGGTGCCCTTGAACGCTTCCAAGCCGGAAATCAAGGCGGCGGTCGAGGAATTATTCAAGGTCAATGTCACCGCCGTCAATACCTTGCGCCAGAAGGGCAAGGTCAAACTCTTCCGCAATCGGCGAGGCAAGCGGGTGGATATCAAAAAAGCCATTGTCACCCTGGCCGAGGGCCAGTCCATTGACGTCGCCACGGGAGTTTGATGACGGTCATGGCATTGAAACAATATCATCCGACGACCCCGGGACGGCGCGGCCTCGTATCCGTGGACAGATCCGTCCTTTGGAAGGGCGAGCCCGAAAAGTCTCTCGTCGAGGGCCTTCGCAAAAAAGGAGGCCGCAACAATAACGGCCGCATTACCGCCCGGCGCCGGGGCGGCGGACACAAACGCAAATTTCGCGTCATCGACTTCAAACGCAACAAATTCGATGTCGCCGCCACCGTCGAGCGGTTGGAATACGACCCCAACCGCACCGCGTTCATCGCCCTTGTCCGCTATGATGACGGGGAATTGTCCTACATCATCGCGCCCCAGCGCATTCGCATCGGCGACAAGATCGTCGCTGGCAGAAACGTCGACATCCGTCCCGGCAATGCCTTGCCATTGGAGAACATTCCCGTCGGCACCATCATCCATAATATCGAGATGAAGGTTGGCAAAGGCGCTCAAATCGCCCGTTCCGCCGGTACTTACGCGCAACTGCTCGGTAAGGACCAGGGTTATGCCCAACTCCGCCTGAGTTCGGGAGAGTTGCGCATGGTGCGCGCCGAGTGCATGGCCACCGTCGGCGCCGTTTCCAATCCCGATCAGCAAAACATCAAACTGGGCAAGGCGGGACGTAAACGCTGGCTGGGCAAGCGCCCTTCCGTCCGCGGCGTTGCCATGAATCCCGTTGACCACCCCCATGGCGGGGGCGAGGGAAGAACTTCGGGTGGCCGCCATCCGGTGAGCCCATGGGGCAAGCCGACCAAGGGCAAAAGAACCCGCGGCAAGAAAAAGACGGACGCGCTGATTTTGCGCCGCCGCCACTCTAAGAAATAGGAGGAGGGCTCAAGTGCCTCGTTCCGTTTGGAAAGGACCTTTCGTGGATGGCTTTCTCCTCAAGAAAGCAGCGGCCGTGCGCGCCGGAGGGCGCAACGACATCATCAGGACATGGTCCCGCCGCTCGACCATCCTGCCGCAGTTCGTGGGCCTCACTTTCGGCGTCTACAATGGCCGCAAGTTCGTGCCGGTTCTGGTCACCGAGGATATGATCGGGCACAAGTTGGGGGAGTTTTCTCCGACCCGCACGTACTTGGGCCATACCGCCGATAAAAGGGCGAGGAGAGTTTGATCATGGGCAAAAAATCCGCCGCGCGGCGGCTTGCCGACAACGAGGCGCTGGCTTACGCCAAATTGATCCGCAGCAGTCCGCAAAAGCTGAACTTGGTGGCGGCCGGCATTCGAGGCAAGAATTGCCAATCGGCGCTGTCCGAGCTTCATTTTTGCAGGCGCCGCGTCGCCGGCGAGGTGGTAAAGGTCCTGGAATCGGCCATCGCCAATGCCGAGAACAACCATCAACTGGACGTGGATCGGCTGTTCGTGGCGGAGGCCACCGTCGGCCGGACTTTGGTGATGAGAAGATTACGCACGCGAGCCCGCGGCCGAAGCTGTCAGATTATCAAACCCTTCAGCAATCTCCGTCTCGTTGTTCGTGAACGCAAGGAGAGCTGAACGATGGGGCAAAAGGTTAATCCGATTGGACTGCGCCTGGGAATCATCCGCACATGGGATTCCCGCTGGTACGCCGACGATGACTATCCGGACATGCTGCACGAGGATCTGGCCATTCGCGATTACCTTCGCAAGCGCCTGGTCCAGGCCGGTGTGTCGCGCATCGTCATCGAGCGTCCCGCCAAAAAGGCCCGGATCACCATCCACACCGCCCGGCCCGGCGTGGTGATCGGCAAAAAAGGCGCCGATATTGAAAAGTTGCGCCGGAACATCGTCAAAATTACCGGCTCGGAAGTGCACGTGAACATCATCGAGATTCGCAAGCCCGAGATCGATGCCCAGCTGGTCGCCGAAAACGTTTCCCAGCAATTGGAACGGCGCGTGTCCATTCGCCGCGCCATGAAGCGTGTGGTGCAATCGGCCATTCGTCTCGGCGCCGATGGCATCCGCATCAACTGCGCCGGGCGGTTGGGAGGGGCCGAGATCGCCCGCACCGTGTGGTACCGGGAAGGCCGAGTGCCTTTGCATACGCTCTGCGCCAATGTCGATTACGGCACCGCCACGGCAAAAACCACCTATGGTGTATGTGGGGTCAAGGTGTGGATATTCAAAGGCGTCATCCTCGCCCATGATACCATGGCAATGGACAAATTCGCTATCGAGCAGCAGCCCACCCGCTAGGCACGGAAGCGGAAATTAGAGAAAGCAACAAGCCATGCTCAGTCCCAAACGCAGAAAGTTCCGCAAAGCCCACAAGGGCCGCATTCACGGCCATGCCAAAGGCGGCTACAAGCTTAATTTCGGCTCTTACGGGCTGAAAGCGGCGGCGCCGGAACGGGTGACCGCCCGCCAGATCGAAGCCGCCCGGCGGACCATAACACGTCATATGAAACGCGCCGGCCGCGTCTGGATTCGGATTTTCCCGGACGTTCCCATATCCCGGAAACCAGCCGAGGTGCGGCAGGGAAAAGGCAAAGGCACACCCGAATACTGGGCGTGCCGCGTCAAGCCGGGCCGTATCATGTTTGAAGTAGACGGCGTGCCGATTGAAACCGCCCGGCGGGCTTTCGTCCTGGCGGCGGCGAAGCTGCCATTAAAGACACGCTTCGTATCGCGCTATGGCGAGGAGGGCTGAAGCCAATGAAAGCAGCCGATCTTCGCGCCAAGAGCGACGACGAACTGAAAGATCAACTACTGGATCTGAGGAAGGAATCTTTTAATTTGCGGTTTCAAGCAGCCAGCGGTCAACTTGAGAATACGGTACGCAAGCGCCAAGTCAGGCGGGACGCCGCACGCATCAAAACCATCATGGGAGAGCGCGCCAAGGCTGCGTCCTGAGGGCGGCGTCAAAAGAGGATTAAGGACAAATCATGCCGAGACGAGTGCTCCAAGGGATCGTGGTCAGCGACAAAATGGACAAGACCATTACCGTCAAAGTCGAGCGGCGGATCAAGCATCCGCTCTATAAGAAATTCATCCGCCGCTCGAAAAAGTACGCCGCCCACGACGAAAACAATGCCTGCAAGGTCGGCGACCAAGTGAGGATACGCGAATGCCGGCCGTTGTCGAAACGCAAGCGATGGGAAATCCTCGCCGAGGGCGTGGGAAACTGACGCCGGCGATCGGCAAAGGGGAAAATAATGATCCAAGCGGAAACCAACTTGGACGTTGCTGACAACTCCGGCGCCCGCCGGGTGCAATGCATCAAGGTGCTCGGCGGGTCCAAGCGAAAATTCGCTTCCGTGGGCGATGTCATCGTCGTCTCGGTCAAGGAAGCGATACCTCGCGGCCGTGTCAAAAAAGGCGAACTGTTGCGGGCGGTAGTGGTCCGCACGGCCAAGGATATCCACCGTGCCGACGGCTCGGCCATTCGTTTCGACCGCAACGCGGCGGTGCTGATAAACAGCCAAGGCGAGCCCATTGGGACCCGTATTTTCGGCCCCGTCACCCGCGAGCTGCGCGCCAAAAAGTACATGAAGATCATTTCGCTCGCTCCCGAGGTCTTGTGATGGCAAACAAATTGAAAATGAAAAAAGGTGACAAGGTGACCGTCACGGCCGGCAAGGATAAAGGGAAAACGGGTGAGGTTTTGCGTATTTTTCCGGTCCGCAACCGGGCCATTGTCCTAGGCGTGAACAAGGTCATGCGCCATACCAAGCCGACCCAGGGGGCGGAGGGTGGAATCATCGAGAAGGAAGCGTCCATCCACATCTCGAACTTGGCTCATATCGACCCGAAGACAAATCAACCCACTCGTGTTGGTTGCAAAATTCTCGAGGACGGCCGCAAAGTCCGCTTCGCAAAGCGGTCTGGCGAAGTGATCGATAACTGAGAGTTTGCCCAGCCATGACACGCTTGAACGAACGTTACCAAAATACTATCAAACCGGCCTTGATGCGGGAGTTCGGCTACAAGAACTCCATGCAGGTGCCGAAACTGCAAAAGATCATCGTCAACATGGGCGTCGGCGAGGCTTCCCAGGACCGCAAGCTGATTGCCGGCGCCGTCGAGGACATGACCCTGATCTCCGGACAGAAACCGATAATCACCAAAGCCAAGAAGTCGATCGCTACGTTCAAATTGCGCGCCGGCATGATTGTCGGCTGCAAAGTCACCCTTCGGCGCGACCGCATGTACGAGTTTCTCGACCGCCTCGTCAACGTCGCTTTGCCGCGGGTTCGGGATTTCCGGGGGCTTTCGGCCAAGAGCTTCGACGGTAACGGCAACTTCGCCCTTGGACTGAAAGAGCAGATCGTTTTCCCGGAGATCGATTACGACAAGGTCGACAGGATCAGGGGCATGAACGTGGTGATCTGTACGACCGCCGCCACCGACAACGAGGCGGCGGCTCTGCTGAAAGCTTTCGACATGCCGTTTGCCGGCAGGGAGGTCGCCCGGGCGGCCGCCGAACAGGGTACCGAAAACGCCGCTAAAGAACCCGTGGATGAAGCAGCCGTAGAGAAAACCGAAGAGGCTGGTGGAGATTAACGGCATGGCTAAAGCAAGCAGCATCGAGCGAAACAAGAAACGTCAACGGCTGACAGCGAAATACGCCGCCAAAAGAGCCGAATTGAAGGTCAAGTCGAGGGACGCGACGCTATCCCCCGAAGACCGCTTCGCGGCGCGGATGAAGTTGGCGAAACTGCCTCGCAATTCATCGCCCGGCAGGGTTCGTTTGCGGTGCATGGAAACAGGCCGGCCGCGCGGCAACTACCGCAAGTTCAAGTTGTCGCGCATCACCCTGCGCGAGCTCGCCTCCCAGGGGCTGATTCCCGGCATGACCAAAGCGAGTTGGTAGGAGGGTGAAAAACTCATGTCGATGACCGATCCCCTAGGTGACATGCTGACCCGAATCCGCAACGGCCAACGGGCGCGGAAAAACGCCATCGTCGCCCCGTCCTCCAAGCTGCGGATGAATGTGCTCAACGTTCTCAAGCGAGAAGGTTTCATCCGAGGCTATTCGCACTACGAGGTGCGGTCGGGAATCAGAGAGATCAAAATCGAACTCAAATATCACGACGGCGACCCGGTGATCCGCGAGATCAGCCGCGTTTCGAAACCGGGCCGGCGCGTATATTCAAAAATCAAGGACCTTTCCAGGGTCTATAATGGTCTCGGCATTGCCATCCTGTCGACGCCACGCGGCGTGATGTCGGATGCCGAGGCCCGCGACGCAAACATCGGTGGCGAAGTGCTCTGCCAGGTTTTCTAGGGTTTTCAAGGGTTAGGACGAAAGCGTGTCGCGTATTGGCAAAAATCCCGTCAAGGTTCCCGACGGCGTAAACGTCGAGGTTTCAGGCCAGCAGGTGACCGCTAAGGGCAAGCTGGGCCAGCTCTCGGCGACGCTGCTGGGCGAGGTCGAAATCAAACACGGCGGCGATTGGATTTCGGTCACGCCGAGAAGCGATTCCATGCGCGCCCATAAGATGTGGGGGACCGCCAGAAGCATCATTAACAACCTCGTCAAGGGTGTTTCCGAGGGCTTCAGCCGCAACCTTGAAATCATCGGCATCGGTTACCGCGCCCAGATTCAGGACAAGGAACTGGTGATGCAACTGGGTTTCAGCCATGACATCCGTTACCCGATTCCTGATGGCATCACGATTACCTGCTCGGATTATAACCACATTGCGGTGCGGGGAGCCGATAAGCAACTGGTCGGTCAGACGGCGGCTGAAATCAGATATTTCAAGCCGGCGGAGCCCTATAAAGGCAAAGGTATAAAATACGACAATGAAATCATTCGCCGCAAAGAAGGAAAGAAGAAATAGATCATGTCAAAGGCGAAGGATTTAAGAGAACGGCGCAAACGGCGCATCCGCGGCAAGATCGGCAAGCGGTTGGGCGAACGTCCGCGGCTTTCCGTGTTCCGCTCGGAAAAACATATCTATGCCCAGGTTATCGACGACCGCGAGGGTCGTACTTTGGCGGCGGCCTGCAGTCTGGAAAAAGACATGCGTGTCAAGCTCGCCACGGGCGCCAATGTGGGCGCCGCCAGCGAGGTTGGCAAACTGATCGCCGAACGGGCATTGGCCGCTGGCGTCAAGGACGTGATTTTCGATCGCGGCGAATACAAATACCACGGCCGGATTAAAGCCCTGGCCGAGGCAGCCCGTGAAATTGGCTTGTCTTTTTAAGGATTTGATTGATGGGGCAGACACCCAAGCGGACATCCCGTGAGGCCGGAAGCGGCCCCCGCCGCGGCGAGCGCGGGCAGCGCGGAGATCGGGACCAACGCGAAGATCAGGAATTTATCGATAAGCTCGTCCACATCAACCGCGTCGCCAAAGTGGTCAAGGGCGGGCGTCGTTTTTCCTTTGCCGCGCTGGTGGTTGTCGGCGACGGCCGTGGCCGCGTCGGTTCTGGCTCCGGTAAGGCGCGCGAGGTTCCCGAAGCTATTCGTAAAGCCACGGAACAGGCCAAGCGAAGCCTGATCAGAGTGCCTCTTCGCGACGGCCGAACGCTGCACCATGACGTCAAGGGCCGTTTCGGCGCCGCCAAGGTGGTGTTGCGTAGCGCTCCTCCGGGCACCGGTATCATCGCCGGCGGCCCCATGCGCGCCGTCTTCGAGACCATGGGGGTGCAGGACATCGTCGCCAAATCCATTGGCTCCGCCAATCCCTACAATATGGTCAAGGCCACTTTCGATGCCTTGGCCAACTCCTTGTCGCCGAGAGCCGTGGCGGCCCGGCGCGGCAAGCAAATCAACGACATCGTCTCCCGCCGCGGCCGCGGCCGCCAGGGCGTGGAATCATGACGGACAAGAAAAAGATCACGATCACTCAGATCCGAAGCCCCATCGGCCGACAAAAAAGTCAACGGGCGACACTGATTGGTCTCGGACTCAATAAAATGCATAAGACCCGTGAACTTGAGGACACTCCCGCCGTGCGCGGAATGATCGCCAAGGTCCACCACTTGGTGCGGGTCGAAAAACCAGGCTGATTTGCCGCCAGGGACGTTTGAAAAATGAGACTCAACGAACTTTCCAATAACCCGGGTTCGCGCAAGACGCGAAAGCGGATCGGCCGCGGCCCAGGATCGGGCAAGGGCGGCACTTGCGGGCGAGGCCACAAAGGGCAGAAGTCGCGGAGCGGCGTATCTCTTTTGGGCTTCGAGGGAGGCCAGATGCCACTTTACCGGCGTCTGCCCAAACGTGGTTTCAGTAATCCTTTTAGAAAGGAATACGTGGAAATCAATCTTGGTTTCTTGCAAAAAATCATCGAGGCTGGCAAACTGGATCCATCGACACCGGTAAACGAGACGTCCTTGAAAGCGGCCGGCCTGATCAAGAAGTGCCGGCATGGCGTCAAGCTTCTTGCCAAAGGTGACATCAAGTCGAAGTTGACCATCGAGGTGGCTGGCGCGTCGAAGGCGGCGATCGCGGCCGTTGAGAAGGCCGGCGGCAAAGTTGTCATCGGCAAGGCGGAACCCCCCAAGATTGCCATAAAAGCCAAAAGTAAGGCCGGTAAAGACAAGGCAAAGGCTGCCAAAAGCAAGGCCGGTAAAGATAAGGCAAAGGCTGAAAGCGGGCTTAAGACCGATGGCCAAGCCAAAGATAAAAGTTAGGTAGGGAAATGCCATCAGCGGCCGAGCAGCTAGCTTCCACCCTCAATTTAGGTACCTTTGCCAAGGCCACCGAACTGAAAAAGCGCCTTTGGTTCACATTGGGCGCGCTCATCGTATACCGGCTTGGCACCTATATTCCTTTACCGGGTATCGATCCGGTGGTCCTGGAAGACATTTTCCGGCAGAACGCCGGTGGCATCCTTGGCATGTTCGATATGTTCGCTGGCGGAGCACTCAGCCGGATGACCATCTTCGCGCTGAACATCATGCCCTACATATCGGCATCCATCATTATGCAGTTGATGACGGCTGTTTCTCCGCATTTGGAAGCGCTGAAAAAGGAAGGTGAGTCAGGGCGCAAGAAAATCAACCAGTATACTCGTTACGGTACGGTGCTGATCACGGCGCTGCAGGCCTATGGCATCGCCATCGGTTTGGAGGGAATGGCCTCCAGCTCTGGCACGGCGGTCATCAGTCCCGGTATCTTTTTCCGCTTCACGACGGTGGTTACCCTGATCGGCGGCACCATGTTCCTGCTGTGGCTGGGCGAGCAGATCACCGCCAGGGGAGTCGGCAACGGCATTTCGCTGATCATCTTCTCCGGCATCGTCGCCAATCTTCCGACGGCTCTTGCCGGGACGCTGGAGATGGGGCGGACCGGGGCCCTGTCGCCCCTTTTCATTATTTTCCTATTGATCATGTCGGTCGGCGTGGTCTTCTTCATCATTTTCGTTGAGAGGGCGCAACGGCGCATCGTGGTGCGGTATCCCAAACGCCAGCAAGGCAACAAGATGAAGGGTGGCGAAAGCTCTCATTTGCCCTTGAAAATCAATACGGCAGGCGTGATTCCCCCGATTTTCGCCAGTTCCATCCTTCTCTTGCCGGTTACGATCATCGGATTCTCGGCGGGGCAGGGGCCCGATTGGCTGACCACGGTCACCGCTTATCTCGGGCGTGGACAGCCCCTTTACCTGACCATCTATATATCGCTGATCGTATTTTTTGCTTTCTTTTACACGGCGGTTGTGTTCAATCCCGTTGATACGGCGGACAACCTCAAGAAATACGGCGGCTTTGTTCCCGGCATTCGGCCCGGCAAGAACACGGCCGAGCACCTGGATCGGATACTGAGCCGGCTGACCGTCATCGGCGCCATGTACTTGGCTGCGGTTTGTCTGCTGCCGGAGATTTTGATTTCCCGGTTTGCGGTTCCGTTCTATTTCGGCGGCACCAGCCTGTTGATCGTGGTTACCGTGACCATTGATACGGTGGCGCAAATTCAATCCCATTTGCTGGCCCACCAGTACGAGGGGCTGATTAAGAAAACCAAGTTAAGGGGGCGCCGGTGAATCTTCTTTTGCTCGGCCCTCCTGGTGCCGGCAAAGGCACCCAGGCTAAAAGACTGCAAGACAATTACGGCATTGTTCAGCTTTCGACCGGCGACATGCTCCGTGCCGTGGTGGCGTCGGGCAGTGACATCGGTGAAATGGCAAAAGAAGTGATGGAAGCCGGTGGATTGGTTTCCGACGATCTGATCATCGCCATGATTTCCGAGCGTATAGGCGAGGATGACTGCCGGAAAGGCTTTATCCTGGATGGCTTTCCGCGCACCTACACGCAGGCCGAGGCCCTCGACGCGATGCTCGGCGAAAAGGGCCTGAAACTGGACTTTGTGCTTGAAATAAAGGTCGACAACGAGGCCATGATCAAGCGCATCGCTGGCCGTTTTACTTGTGCCAAATGTGGCGCCGGATATCACGATGAGTTCCAACGGCCGAAAGTGGAGAATGTATGCGACGAATGCGGCGGCGGCGAATTTACCCGCCGCGCCGACGACAACCAGGAAACCGTGCGGGAACGCCTCAAGGCTTATCATCGGCAGACCGCTCCGATCACTGCTTATTTCGCGGAAAAAGGGTTGTTAAAAAGCGTTGACGGCATGGCTTCCATCGACGATGTGACCAAGCAATTTAAAGACACTATCGGCGCCGCCGAGAGCGTGTTGACTTGAAGCAGTTAGGGCCTATAATCGCGCCTCTCGTTTCCCGGGCCAATGTCATAATCTTTTAATATCAATGTGTAAGGAGTTCCAGCTTTGGCACGTATTGCTGGTGTAAATATTCCGACTGGAAAACGGGTCATCATCGCATTGACTTATATTTTCGGTATCGGCCGGACCAAGGCGAGTGAAATCTGCGTCAAGATCGGGATTCCCCCGGAACGGAGGGTCAATCAGCTTTCCGATGAGGAAGTGAGGCAGATCCGCGAGACCATCGACCATGAGTATCATGTCGAAGGCGACCTCCGGCGCGAAACCGCCATGAACATCAAGCGGTTGATGGATCTGGGCTGTTATCGTGGTTTGCGGCACCGCCGCGGCCTGCCGGTGCGCGGCCAGCGTACCCATACCAACGCGCGGACCCGCAAGGGACCAGCCAGGGCGATCGCCGGCAAAAAAAGAGTTATCGCCAAATAAGAAACACGAGGACCGGTTATGGCCAAGGCAAGCACCAAACGTCCGCGCCGCCGCGAACGCAAAAACATCGTTTCCGGCGTCGCCCATGTCAATGCCACGTTCAACAACACCATGATTACCATTGCCGATGACCAGGGCAACGCCATCGCCTGGTCGTCGGCGGGTTCTCAAGGTTTCAAGGGGTCGCGCAAATCGACACCCTATGCCGCCCAGATGGCCGGCGAGGATGCTGGCCGCAAGGCAATGGAGCACGGTATGAAAACCCTTGAGATCGAAATAAAAGGACCAGGTTCCGGCCGCGAGTCGGCGTTGCGCGCTTTGCAGGCCGTTGGTTTTACCATTACCGCTATCCGCGATGTGACGCCGATCCCACATAACGGTTGCCGGCCGCGAAAGCGTCGCCGTGTTTGATTGGACTGGGCGGCTGATTTTTTTGGTCTACCCCTGATTTTTCGAGCTTTTGTGAAGGCCGGACCGTTTGCAACAAGGCGCCAACCAGAGGGGCGCCTTTCCACAAATCTTGAGTACGAGGTTTCCCCGTGATTCAAAAGAATTGGCAGGAACTCATTAAGCCGAGCAGACTCGACATTGTTTCTGGCACCGATCCTTTGCGCACGGCCAAGATCGTCGCCGAACCCCTGGAACGTGGTTTTGGCTTGACCCTGGGTAACGCCCTGAGAAGGGTCTTGCTTTCATCCTTGCGGGGGGCCGCGGTGACCGCCGTTCAGATTGAAGGCGTGCTGCACGAATTTTCGTCCATCCCGGGAGTCCGCGAAGACGTCACCGACATTGTCCTCAACATCAAATCCATGGGCTTGCGCATGCACGGCCATGGTTCGAAACGAATGACCTTGACGGCGGACAAAGCAGGCGAAGTCACGGCCAGCATGATCGAAACCGGCAGCGACATCGAGATCATGAACCCGGACTTGGTGTTATGTACCCTGGACGATGGCGCCAAGCTGTCGATGGAAATGACGGTAGAGTATGGCAAGGGGTACGTGCCGGCGTCCCAGATCCGGGCCGAGGATACGCCGATCGGGCTGATTCCCGTTGATGCCGTTTTCTCGCCCGTGCGCAAGATTTCGTACAAAGTCGACAATACCCGCGTCGGCCAGGTGACCGACTACGATAAGCTGACCGTGGAAATCACCACCAATGGCGCGGTATCTCCCGAGGACGCTGTTGCCCTGTCGGCGCGGATTCTCCAGGATCAGTTGTATCTTTTCATCAATTTCGAGGAGCCGCAGGCCGTTGCCGCCGCGGAGCAGGATGACGAACTGCCTTTCAACAAGAATTTGTTGCGCAAGGTCGACGAACTGGAGTTGTCGGTTCGCTCCGCCAACTGCCTGAAGAACGATAATATCATCTACATCGGCGATCTTGTCCAGAAGACCGAAGCCGACATGTTACGCACTCCCAATTTTGGCCGCAAATCCCTGAACGAAATCAAAGAAGTGATAACGCAGATGGGACTGCAATTGGGCATGGAAACCCCCAACTGGCCGCCGGAGAACATCGAGGAACTGGCCAAGAAGCTGGAAGACCCGTTTTGAGACATCCTTTTTAAAAAAAACCAGTATTGTCACGCTGACGCCGGCGGCCGGAACGGCTCGCGGCAAAGGCTGAGGAGATGCCGTTATGCGCCACCGTCGGAGCGGCCGCAAGCTGAACCGAACGAGTTCCCACCGTAAGGCCATGTTCGCCAACATGGCGGGATCGTTACTTGAGCACGAACAGATCACGACCACCTTGCCGAAGGCCAAGGAACTGCGCCGCATCGCCGACAAGATAATCACCCTTGGCAAGCGCGGCAACTTGCATGCGCGCCGCCAGGTTTTGGCCGTTCTCCGCAATGAGGATACGGTCAAAAAACTCTTCGGCCCGCTGGCTGATCGCTATAAAGCACGCAACGGCGGCTACACTCGGGTCCTTAAGGCGGGGTTTCGCCGCGGCGACAACGCCCCCATGGCTGTCATCGAACTGGTCGATCGGGACGCCGAGGCCAAAGGCGCCGCCGACAAGGCCCGTGTCGCCGCCGAGGAAAAAACGTCGGCCGAGGCGGAAGACCAATAGCTCCTTCCAAATGCTCTAGTACCGCCCAGCGTAATTCCTGACCCCATACGATCGTTTTTCCCGTTTTCTCGGCAGGAGGGGTGGCGCCGGCGATGCCGGAGCATCGTCAAGCCTTCCCGACGCCCCGAGGGGGCGGGAAAAACGACCCAAAAGGGCGGCGTTGCGAGGCCCCCGGACGTCGTCGTATGGGGTCAGGAATTACGCTGGGCGGTACTAGTTTCCCCGTGATCATCCGGCGGGGCGTTCGAGCAGTTCCTTGACCTTGTTTATGATTTCATCGCCTTCCAGTCGCGCAACGCAAGGGAACATGCCCATTTTCGGCGGCAAGACGCAGGCGCCGAGGCATCCCTCGCAGGACATGGAATGGTATAGGAAGTGAGCGTTTTCGGGGCTGATGGCGGCATCGTAGGGGACGATCTCGCCGACAAAGGCGGCGCTGGCCAAGCCCAAGGTTTTTGCCCCCACCGCTATGCCTAAATGCATCAGGGCGGTGTCGACGGAAACAACCAGATCGGCGGCCCGGAGCAAAGGCACCACCTCTTCAAACGTCGAAGAATCAAAAGCGACCCTGGGGTTTTCCAGCAAAACCCGGTATTCCGGGTTGCGGTCCAGGTCTTGCGCCGCTCCCGTCAGGATGACCCGGTAGGTGGCGGGCAGGGAATCGATAATTCGTTGATGAATCGACAACGGGATTTGTTTTCGTTTTACCGCCGAGAAAGGCTGGATCACAACCGCCGGCGCGTTCAAGCGAGCCGGCGGCGGCAAGTGAGTTTCCGCCAGCCGCGCCAGGGGCGGCGGGCCGGTTGTTCCGGTCAACCATTCCGCGAACCGGGACCAGCGGACAACCTTGTCCAGATGGGCCGGACCGCTGTCGAAAAGCCGGCTGTAAAGGTGGCGGTTGCGGCGCAACGTTGAATCGTACTTGCGCCAGGGGCGCGGTTCCATGGCGGCGCTTTCCGGCGCCCCGCAGGCGGCGGCGAGGACCTCGTCCAAATACGGATGACGAAGAAAGTCGGTGGCCACCAACAAACGGTAATGCGCCTGAAAGAGAGCCTCGCAAATCCGCCGCCGGTAAAAAAGGTCCTTGGCCAGACGCCGGAAATCGACGTCGCGCACGGTGATTTCGGAGGGAAAAAGAAACTCCATTTTGCGGGCGTCGCTGCGCAGCAGCAAGGTGACCGTCTCGCCATTGTGGGCCATTTCCAGAAACCGGGGCATGACGTAGGCGAAGAGGACCGTATCGCCCAGTCCGCCGCAGGACATCAGCAATACCCCCGATGGGGTGGACGGGCGCGTCCGAAACCGTCTCCTCAGGCCCTGATGGAAGTCGAGAAGGTGAAAAAGTTTAAGCATGAAAATCGCGGATGGCCCCGCTCGGACATTTCAAGTTTAGCCGGCGCCGATTCTTATCAACATGGATATGCTCAGTAGGCGGCGTAGGATTTTTCCTCAATCAGGCGTGAGCCCAAGAGTTCGTTAATGCCGCGCTTCAGCTTCGCGCGCTTGTCGTTGTTGTGATATACGGCGCGGGCCAGTTCGGTAAAGGCGGGACCAAAATCCTTGGCCCGTTCGCATTTCCGGATGTCGTCTTCGATCCGCCAAAGGCGGATGTTGATTTCCTTCAACTCCGCTGTCAGTTTGTCAAGTTCCGGCGAGGGCGGAATAGCGCCGTCGCGGGCGTCGGCAAGGGTCTCCAAATCGGCGCCGACGTTTTTTAGCTTGCCCGGATCATCCATGCGCTCCAACTTGATTTCGAGGATGGTGATCTTGTCGATCAGTTCGCCTGGGGCGATTTCAACGGTAATGGCCGAAAGCATTTTGTCGCCGCCGATAGGGATCAATTCGCGCGTTCCAATAATGTTTGCGTGGCGACGATAACACAGACCGCCGTTCACGGACATCAAAGGGTGACTTTCCGCTGGTGGTGATTTTTCTATAAAGTCGTCCATGAACTAATTTTCAGGAAATTGCATGACCGCGATTTTGCGGATTTCCTGGGCTGCTGGCGATGAGGAGATCATGACGAGAACAGGTTTAGTTTCGACAATCTTCGCTGCCTCGGCCGCTTTTTTTGCCGTTGTCATGGCGGGCGGGGCGCTTTCGGCCGAAAAACAGCTGCCTTCGGATCGGCAACAGATCCAACTTTCCCTCGCGCCGCTGGTCCGCAAGGTGGCGCCGGCGGTGGTCAACATCTACACCCGCAAGACCGTTCGCACCCGTCAGTTCGCTCCTCTTTTCGACGACCCGTTCTTTCGCCGGTTCTTTGGCGGCCAGTTCGGTCCCGGCCGGCCCCGCGAGCGGCTCCAAAATTCCCTTGGCTCCGGCGTCATTGTTCGTTCCGAAGGGCTCATTATCACCAATCGGCACGTTATCGAGGGGGCCGATCAAATCACCGTGGTGCTCGCCGACCGGCGCGAATTCGAAGCCGAGGTTGTCGGCACCGACAAGCGTGTGGACCTTGCTCTTCTGCGCGTCGATGCGAACGGCGAGACCTTGCCTTTTCTGGAGCTTCACGATTCGGACGAACTGGAGGTTGGCGACTTGGTTATCGCCATAGGCAATCCCTTCGGCGTCGGCCAGACGGTGACCAGCGGCATCGTCTCGGCCTTGGCCCGCACCCATGTCGGCATTTCGAACTTCGGTTCCTTCATTCAGACCGACGCCGCCATCAACCCGGGCAATTCCGGCGGCGCCCTGGTCGGCATGGGCGGCAAGCTGGTCGGCATCAACACCGCCATCTTTTCGAAAAGCGGCGGTTCGCTTGGCATCGGTTTCGCCATCCCGGCCAACATGGTCCGTTCGGTGATTGCCGGCGTGACCGATGGCGGACGTCTGGTTCGCCCCTGGCTGGGGGCTTCGGGACAGCCGGTGACGGCGGATCTGGCGACGTCGTTGAACATGTCCCGCCCGGCCGGCATTCTGATAAACGAAATCCATCCCCGCGGCGCCGCCGCCAGCGCCGGGCTCAAGATCGGCGACGTGGTGTTATCCATCAATGGCCGAGAGGTCAACGATCCACGGGCGTTGAGGTTCCGCATCGCCACCCTGGCCGTTGGCGAGACGGCGAAAGTCGGCGTCTGGCGTCATGGGCGGAAGAAGTCGTTCACCGTCGATCTCATCGCCCCGCCCGAGGCGCCGCCGCGCGAAACCACGGAACTCAGCGGCGCGCATCCCCTCGCCGGGGCGACGGTGGCCAATATGTCGCCGGCGCTCGCCGACGAATTGGGGCTGGATACGTTCGATGGCGGGGTGGTTGTTTTGCGGGTTCGCCGCGGCTCCAACGCCGGACGGCTGCGTTTCCAGACCGGCGACATGGTGTTGGCGATCAACGGCCAAGCCGTCATCTCGGTCCGCCGGCTCAGGGGGCTGGTGGCGGAGCGGATCAACCGCTGGCGCATCACCGTCAAGCGCAACGGCAAAAAACTGAAACTGGTCATCAACCGTTGAGCACTCTGTTCGAAACGCAGGCGCCGCGGCCGCTGGCCGACCGCCTGCGGCCGCAATCCATGGACTTGGTGGTCGGCCAGGACCATCTGCTCGCCGCCGACGCCCCCATCGGCCGGATGCTGGCCACGGGTAAACTCGTTTCCATCATCCTTTGGGGACCGCCGGGGTCGGGCAAGACAACCATCGCGCGGCTATTGGCCGAACGAACCGAGCTTGCGTTCGAACCCCTATCGGCGGTTTTTTCCGGCGTCAACGACTTGCGCAAGGTCTTCAAGGCGGCGAGGGAGCGGCGCCGGGTAGGGCGGGGAACGCTTTTGTTCATTGACGAGATCCACCGCTTCAACCGCGCCCAACAGGACGGTTTCCTGCCTTGCGTCGAAGATGGAACGGTGATCCTGGTCGGGGCCAGCACCGAAAATCCGTCGTTCGAACTGATCGCTCCGCTGCTGTCGCGGTGCCAAGTGCTGGTGTTGAAGCGCCTCGGCGACGAGGCCTTGGAGGAGCTCCTCGAACGGGCGGCGGCGGAAATGGGCAAAAGCCTGCCCGTCGATGCCGATGCCCGCGCCGCGCTGCGCGCCATGGCCGATGGCGACGGACGCTATCTGCTCAATATGGCCGAGGCCCTTGCCGAGCTGCCTTCCTCGCCGATCCTCGACAGCGCCGCCCTCGCCAAGGCGGTGCAACGGCGGATGCCCCTTTACGACAAATCCCAGGATGGCCACTACAACCTCGTCAGCGCCCTGCATAAGGCCTTGCGCGGTTCCGACGCGGACGCCGCGCTTTATTGGTTGGCGCGGATGATTGTTGGCGGCGAGGACCCCCATTACATCGCCAGGCGATTGGTGCGATTCGCCTGCGAAGACATAGGCTTGGCCGATCCGGGCGCCTTGGGCCAGGCGATCGACGCCTGGCGGGCCTATGAGCGCTTGGGCTCGCCGGAAGGAGAGCTGGCCTTGGTTCAATGCGCCATCTATCTGGCGACGTCGCCGAAATCCAACGCCGCTTACGTGGCCGAAAAGGCGTCCATGCAAGCGGCCAGGGAGAGTGGTTCCCTGATGCCTCCGAAACACATGCTCAACGCGCCGACGCGGCTGATGAAGGATCTCGGCCATGGCGCCGGTTATGAGTACGATCACCATACCGAGGAAGGTTTTTCCGGCCAGGACTATTTCCCCGAAGGCATGCGCCGCCGCCGCTTCTACATCCCCGGAGATAGGGGATTCGAGCGCGAGATATCCAAAAGGCTTGCCTATTGGGACAAACTGCGGGAGAAAAAAAGTTGACCACCAAGCTTCTCCTTTCCACTGCCGCGGAGGGCGGCGGCGCCGGCACCATCGAGGTCGCCGTCGGCGAGGCCGGCATGCGGCTGGACCGTTGGTTCAAGCGCCATTTCCCGCAAGTGACCCACGGCCGTTTGCAGAAATGGCTGCGCACCGGCCAGGTTCGCGTCGACGGCGGGCGGGCGAAGGCGGGCACCCGCCTCGAGGCCGGACAAAGGATGCGCGTGCCGCCGATGAGCGGAGAACGGGAGTTACCGGCCCATGCGCCGCCGTCCCCGACGAAGGCAAGCGCCGCCGAGACGGATTTTCTCTTGAATCTGGTTGTCCACCGCGACGACCATGTCATCGCCATCAACAAGCCGCCGGGACTGGCGGTCCAGGGCGGAACCAAAACCAGCCGCCACGTAGACGCCATGCTCGATTGCCTGCGCTTCGGGTCGGCCGAGCGTCCCCGGCTGGTTCATAGACTGGACAAGGACACTTCCGGCGTGCTGCTGGTCGCCCGGACCGCCGCCGCCGCCGCCAAACTGACTTCCGCCTTTCGCTCGAAGGCGATTAGGAAACTTTACTGGGCGGTGGTGGTGGGGGTGCCCCGGCCCGCCGAGGGGGTTGTCGATTTGAGCTTGTCGAAGCTTGCCGGCAAGCGGGGCGAGCGCATGGTCGGCGGTGGAGGCAAAAAGGCCGTCACCTTCTACCGGGTCGTCGACAGGGTGGGGAGAAAGGCGGCGTGGCTGGCGCTGGAGCCGAGGACCGGACGGACCCACCAGCTCCGCGTTCACGCCTTGGCCCTGAAAACGCCCATCCTGGGCGATGGCAAGTACGGCGGCAGGGACGCTTTTCTCGCCGCCGAGGGGGTGAGCCGACGGTTGCATCTACACGCCCGCGCCATTCGCATTCCCCATCCAGCGGCGGGCCATTTGCAAGTGGTGGCGGCGCTGCCGGAGCACATGGCCGCGACTTGGCGCTGTCTCGGCTTTGACGCCAGAGACGAAGACGACCCCTTTGCCGGCTTCAGGGTGTAGAAAAAGTGCTCCCTGGCTGATCGAATGGAATTGCGGAGGTTTAAGGGATGGGGTACTGAAACCGTAGACTTCAAACCGGTTTTCCGCATCCCGCGCGGGTCCATCCAGTCATTGTTGGGTAATCAAAAAGGAAGGTAAATGAGCGAAGAAAAAAGTCTTCAAGGAATCGGCGGATGGTTGATATTGGTGGCTGTTGGAATAGTTTTTACTCCAATCAAAAAAGTAATGCTAAAAACTACAATATACACTGAAATATTTTCCACGGGTGTATGGGAAGATTTAACAACTCAAGGAAATGAAGCATATAGTCCACTATGGGCACCATCCATTATTGGAGAAATACTGTTTAGCTGCGGCCTGATAATTGTTTTGTTATATATGGCATACCTGTTTTTCGCCAAGAGCAGAAATTTCCCAAAATGGTATGTAGTCATAGCAATTATTAATGTGCAATTCATTGCCGCGGATGCCTTTATAATAAATATGTTTCTTCCAAGCCAGTCAATATTCGATCCCGGTACCATTAGAGAGTTTCTACGTTCAGTGATTACGCTTGTTGTTTGGGTCCCATATATGTTTGTCTCAAAAAGAGTAAGAGCAACTTTCATAAAGTAAGAATGCCTAATGAAACGATGGTAAATCCCAAGAACTTGCTTGAGTGATATATCTCTGTGTTCTCTGTGTTAAAATAAACCTTTTGCTTCCAGCGCGGCTTCGGCGGGCGATACATCGGCTGTGGGGGAACGTCGGTTTTCAACACGGAGCGCACAGAGGAGACACAGAGATCACAGAGAAAAATTGATGAGATGCCTTGCACCCGCAGTTTTCCTCGAAGGGAGTAAATAGGGACAGGACAGGGGGAGTAAATAGGGACAGTATAAGAAAAGCAATGGGGTCAGAACTTGAATGTTGTAGATTTTGGTGACAGTATATAGTTTTCCGTGCAGGTGGTGTCGCAAGGTTGGTGGAAAATTGGAGAATTGGCGTAAGCTCCTGATTGTAAAACATTCAGAAAGGCGGTTTGCCGCCGCCAAAAGGAGCTTACGC
>DUZD01000015.1 GCA_013349695.1 Rhodospirillaceae bacterium | reverse complement strand
TTTGGCATGGGCCAAAGTGCCAACCATTTGGCATGGGCCAAAGTGCCAACCATTTGGCATGGGCCAAAGTGCCAACCATTTGGCATGGGCCAAAGTGCCAACCATTCGGCATGAGCCAAAAAGCCTTGCCATTTGCAATCAAGCGGAAAGGCGGAAATTAGTATGCTGTCACCGAATTTCTCTGCAGGCGGACTTTTCGGCCATGGTCAAACTGACGCGAATCTATACCGGTGGGGGGGACGGCGGCGAGACCTCCCTGGCCAACGGCGAGAGGGTCCCAAAGCATGACTTGCGGATCGCCGCTGTCGGCACCGTCGATGAAGCCAACTCCTTCATCGGCTGCGCGCGGCGCCATGCCGAGGGCAAGGCAGCGGCGATGCTGGCGCGGATTCAGAACGATCTGTTCGACTTGGGCGCCGAACTCAGCAGGGCAGATGCCGGCATGACCGCCGATCGCGACAGGGGCCTTACCGGCATCTACGTCAAACGCCTGGAGGATGAGATCGATGCCTTGAACGCCGACCTGAAACCGCTGGACTCCTTTATCCTGCCGGGCGGCTCGGCGGCGGCGGCCGAACTCCACCTGGCGAGAACGGTGGTCCGCCGGGCCGAGCGCCTGATCGCCAAGCTGGACCGGCGCCAGCCCGTCAACCCGCAAGTTCTTCGCTACATCAACCGGCTTTCCGACCACCTTTTCGTCCTTGCCCGCCACCTCAATGACGGCGGTGAAGCCGATGAGCTCTGGCGTCCCGGCGCCAACCGTTAGCATTTTTTAAAATGACGGCACCGGCGGGCGGCGGCGGCCGGGCTTTTTTATCCGCCTCTTCCGGCTAATATGTTATTTGTATTGGCGTGCAAACGGGCATTGGAAAAGAAGCGTAGCGTTACTTTCCCGATAAATTCTGGACGTTGGCCCGCTCATACGGTTGAATGGGCCTTTAAGGGCAATTCACTTTCCAGGTCAATCATGGGTCTCTCATGAAAGTCCTTGTCGCCGTCAAGCGGGTTATCGACTACAACGTCAAGATTCGCGTCAAATCCGATAACTCGGGCGTCGAGACAACGAACGTCAAAATGTCCATGAACCCCTTCGACGAAATTGCCGTCGAGGAAGCCATCCGCCTCAAGGAAGCCGGCGGCGTGGATGAGACGGTCGCCGTCTCGATCGGTCCGGCCCGATGCGAAGAAACCATCCGTACCGCCCTTGCCATGGGTGTCGACCGCGGCATCCGTATAGAGACGGATGCCGGAATTGAGCCTCTGGCGGTGGCCAAAATGCTCAAAGAGGTGGTCGGCAAGGAAGCACCGGATCTGGTGTTGATGGGCAAGCAGGCCATCGACGACGACTGCAATCAGACCGGCCAGATGCTGGCGGCGCTTCTCGGCTGGGCGCAGGGGTGTTTTGTTTCGAAACTCGACATCGAAGGCGATCGCGTCAAAGTCACCCGCGAAGTCGATGGCGGGCTGGAAACGGACGTTCTCAAGATGCCGGCGGTAGTGACCGTCGATCTCCGTCTCAACGTGCCGCGCTACGCGACGCTGCCCAATATCATGAAAGCCAAGAAAAAAACCATCGAGACCATGTGGCCCGAAGATTTGGGCGTCGACATCGCTTCCCGGCTAACCATCCGGAGCGTGACCGAGCCGCCGCGGCGCGATGCCGGCAGCATTGTCGGCGGCGTTTCCGAACTGGTCGACAAACTCAGGAACGAAGCCAAGGTGATTTGATGACAGTGCTGGTCCTGGCCGAGCACGACAATGCCTCGCTCAAGCCCTCGACCCTGAGCACGGTCACGGCGGCGGCGAAACTGGGCATGGTCACCGTTTTGGTTGCCGGCGAAGGCTGCCGTTCCGTTGCCGAGGCCGCCGCCAAAGTCGCCAGCGTCGGCAAGGTGCTGTTGGCCGAGGCGGCCGAATACGCGCACGGTCTGGCCGAGAATCTGGCCCCATTGCTGACCGGGCTGGCCGCCGATTACAGTCATATGCTGGCTCCCGCCACCACCTTCGGCAAGAATGTCATGCCGAGAGTGGCGGCGGTTCTGGATGTCGCGCAAATCTCCGACATCGGCGGTATCGAGGCGGCGGACACCTTCATCCGCCCCATTTATGCCGGCAACGCCCTGGAGACGGTGCAATCGGGGGATTCGATCAAGGTCATCACCGTCCGCTGCACCGCCTTCGCCGCCGCCGGGGAAACCGCCGCCATCGCCGCCATCGAAGAGATTCCGGCAACGGGAGACACCGGCCTGTCCACTTTCGTTGGTCTGGAGCAGACCAAATCCGAGCGCCCCGAGCTGACCAGCGCCAGGGTCGTCATTTCCGGCGGCCGCGGGCTGGCGAAGGCCGAAAACTTTGCCCTTTTGGAAACGATCGCCGACCAACTGGGGGCGGCGATCGGCGCCTCGCGGGCTGCCGTCGACGCCGGTTTCGTCCCCAACGACTACCAAGTCGGCCAAACCGGCAAGGTGGTGGCGCCTGACCTTTACATCGCCGTCGGCATCTCGGGCGCCATCCAGCATTTGGCGGGCATGAAGGACAGCAGGGTCATCGTCGCCATCAATAAAGATGAAGAAGCGCCGATTTTCCAGGTCGCCGATTACGGCCTCGTGGCGGATTTGTTCGACGTCTTGCCCGAGCTGTCGAAAGAATTGGAAAAATAGTTCCGGCCATCGGCCGCGCGGCAATAGCGCAAGGAAAGGAAATGGCAAAAGGAATCAAGAGAATCGGCGTTATCGGCGCTGGTCAAATGGGTGGCGGCATCGCCCATGTCTGTGCCCTTGCCGGTTATAACGTCTACCTTGTCGATGTCGGCAAGGAGCAACTGGCCAAGGCGAAGGCGACGATCGAAAACAACCTCGGCCGTCAAGTGCGAAAAAAAACCATTCAGGCGAAGGATAAAAGCACCGCCTTGAAGCGCATCAAGACCGGCCTCAAATACGACGGCTTCAAAAACTGCGACCTGGTCATCGAAGCCGCCACCGAGGACGAGCAAGTCAAGAAAAATATTTACAAACAGCTGTGTCCGCTGTTGAAGCCGAGCGCTATCCTGGCTTCCAACACCTCTTCCATCTCGATTACCCGGATGGCCGCCTATACCGACCGGCCAGAGCAATACGTCGGCATGCATTTCATGAACCCGGCGCCATTGATGGAACTGGTGGAGTTGATCCGCGGCATCGCCACCGAAGAGACAACCTATCAGTGCTGTCGCGAGTTTGTCGAAAAATTGGGCAAGAAGCCGGTCAATGCCGAGGACTTTCCGGCTTTCATCGTCAACCGAATCCTGCTGCCGATGGTTAACGAAGCAATCTATACCCTTTACGAAGGCGTCGGTTCGGTGGAGGCTATCGACATCGCCATGAAGCTGGGAACCCACCATCCCATGGGGCCCTTGGAGCTTGCCGACTTCATCGGTCTCGATGTTTGCCTGGCCATCATGAATGTGCTGCATGAAGGTTTGGCGGACAGCAAGTACCGTCCTTGCCCGCTGCTGGTGAAATACGTCGAGGCCGGCTGGCTTGGCCGCAAAACGGGGCGGGGCTTCTACGATTATTCCGGCGACAAGCCGGTGCCGACCCGCTGACTAATCCGGCAAGCGCCCGGCAAAAGGAAAACGGGGATTGAACCCCGTTTTTTTTGGTTCATCCGGGGCGGCGTTCGCTTCGATACCCCGCGCCGCCCCGGATGAACCTTTATATGATAATTCCGAGATGCCCTGGTGTCGGGCTTGACGCCGGGAAGGTTTTGTATACCTGTTTTTCGGATGTTGGCGTAAAGAAACGATTGGCTCCATGAACAGCAAGGAGCTCTCTCGGGCGGTCGACGCCATTGTCGGAGCCACCCATTCCAATCCCTTTTCCTTCCTCGGCATGCATGCCGAGGAAGAAGGAAGGGGAGTGGTGGTCCGCGCCTTCATCCCCGGCGCCGACGGCGTCGAGCTTGGCCCAGACGACGAAGACATCGGCGATCGGCGAATGGGTGATCCACATCTTGGTGCCGGTGAGTTCATAACCGCCGTTGACCTTGACGGCGCGGCTTTTCATGCCGCCCGGATCGGAGCCGTGGTCCGGCTCGGTCAGGCCGAAGCAGCCGATCCATTCTCCGGTCGCCAATTTCGGCAGGTATTTCCGTTTCTGGCTGTCGCCGCCGTAGGCGAAGATGGGATGCATGACCAGCGACGACTGCACGCTCATCGCCGAACGGTAGCTGGAATCCACCCGCTCGATCTCGCGCGCCGCCAGCCCGTAAGACACATGGTTGACGCCGGCGCCGCCGAATTCCCCGGGCAAGGTGGAACCCAAAAGCCCCAGTTCGCCCATCTCGGTCATGATTTCGCGGTCGAAAGTCTCGTCCCTGTTGGCTTTCAGGATGCGCGGCATCAGTTTGGCTTGCGCGTAATCCCTGGCCGTATTGCGGACCAGGCGTTCTTCTTCGTTCAACTGGTCATCTAGAAAGAACGGATCATCCCACTGAAAAGGCGGCTTGGCTGACATCTCGCCATCTTCCTCCCGCCGGCCCGTGGCGGTCAAGGCGGGTGGTCCGAGCTTCAGGGAAATTATCTTGGTTAGCTTGGTTTGACATCAATCGCGTATCCTGCTCTGCGGACCGTGCGGATAATATCCTGTGCTCCATCGGCGTTAAGAGCCTGTCGCAGGCGGCGGATGTGTACGTCCACTGTCCGGTTTTCCACGTAAACGTCTTTCCCCCAGACCTTGTCCAGAAGCTGTTCGCGGGAAAACACCCGGCACGGGCGCTCCATCAAAACGCCGAGCAGGCGGAATTCCGTCGGCCCCAGGTGAACGGGCCGACCTTGACGCGTCACCTTGTGCGTGGCGAAGTCCATGACGATGCCCGCGTATTCCAGCCTTTCCTCGGCAAGGACGGGGCTGGCGCGGCGCAAAACGGCGCGCACGCGGGCGACCATTTCGTTGGGCGAATACGGTTTGACCACGTAATCGTCGGCGCCCGCATCAAGGCCGCGAATGCGGTCTCCCTCCTCGCCGCGGGCGGTCAACATGATGATGGGCAGGGTTTTGGTCTCGCTCCGTTGCCGCAGGCGGCGGCAGACCTCGATGCCGGAAACCTCCGGCAGCATCCAGTCGAGAATGATGAGAGCGGGGGACTCTTCGTCCACCAGCAAAAGCGCCTCTTGACCGTCGACGGCAACGGCTACGCGGAAACCCTTCTTCTCAAGGTTGTAGCGCAGGAGCTCGACCTGGGCCGGCTCGTCCTCGACAATCAGGATCAGAGGGGTCATCAGTGGCTGTCCGGGAGGTTCTGTTTCTCGTGGTGAGATGTCTCGATCTGTTCGCCTTACCCGGCCCGGCCCTTTTTCCGGCGCTTCCCGTCAGCCGATGCGCCCGGTGACATAGGCCCGATCCCGTTCGTTCCGAGGCCTTTAGAATATCCGCTCGGTATCGCCGTCTTCCACCAGTTCGCCAAGGTGAATAAAGGCGGCATTCCGCGAAACCGGCGCCGCCCGCCGCATGGAATGAATGACGATAACCGTGATGTAATTCTCTTTCAACTCCTTGATCGATCCCTCGATCCCGCTCCACGGAACATGATCTCGCTCAGCTCTTCCCGGTTTATCGGGCGGCCCGCCAGGAAAGCAAGCCAGACCCACCCGAAGCTTTCACAAAAATGTCACGAAACCTACATAAGAACGCAACCGAAAAGCATCAATATCCAGATGTTCGATGGGTAGCTCCCGCCAAGGGAAAGGTCTTGGACCATGAAAGCCAAAATCGTTTTTGCCGCCGCCGTCATCGCCGGCTTGAGCTTCGGGTCGACTGCGGCGGAAGCCCGGACGCTCATCCAGAACAAGGGTTCCGACACTCTCGTGAACGTGGCTCAGGCCTGGGCGGAGGCCTATCGAAATGTCGACTCTGGCGTCGCCGTCGCCGTCACCGGCGGCGGCTCGGGTACGGGCATCGCCTCCGTGATCAATGGAACCGTCGATATCGCGAACGCCAGCCGCGCCATGAAGAAGAAGGAGGTCGATCTGGCCAAGTCGAAAGGGCAGGACCCCGTGCGCCATGTCGTCGGCTACGACGCCCTGGCGGTCTTCATGCACATGGCGAACCCGGCCAAAACCCTTTCGATTTCGCAGCTTGCCGAAATATATGGCGAGCAAGGGGAAGTCGAGAAATGGACGGATATTGGCCTCGAAGTCCCAGGGTGCAAGGGCCAGGAGATCGTTATCGTGAGCCGGCAGAACAGCTCCGGCACCTATGCCTATTTCCGCCGGGCGGTGCTCGGCAAAAAGCGTGACTACAAGCTCGGCACCCTCGACATGCACGGCTCCAAGGACGTCGTGGACTTGGTCGAGAAGACGCCTTGCGCCATCGGTTACAGTGGTTTCGCCTATGCCACGGACTACGTGAAGATTGCCTGCGTCGAGAAAGGCGAAAGCGGAAACTGCGTTTCTCCTTCGGTCCAAAACGCTTCCGACAACTCATATCCGATTGCCCGTCCTCTGTTCATGTACACCAACGGGAGGCCCAAGGGGGAGATCAAGAAGTACATCGACTGGATTCTCGGCGACGCGGGCCAGTGCATCATCCAGGAGAAGGGATACGCCCCCGTTCGCGAGGTGAAATGCGAATAGGGAGGGGGGCACGGGCCGGCTCCGCCGGCGGCCGTCCCGCATTCCCCTGAAAACGGTCGATGGGAGTGGGACGCGGGCAATGGCGAACGATGAGGTGGCTTCGCGGGCCGCCGTCTCGCCGAGGACTCGCCCCGGCCGGAGGGCCGACGCGGCCAGGCACGTCGACAAGGACCGCCTGACCCTGGACTGGTACCAGGACAAGATCGTTCAGGTGGTGGTGTTCCTGGGGGGCATATCGGCGATCGTTTTCATCATCGGGATTTTTTTGTTCATTACCCGCGAAGGGTTTTCCTTCGTGGTGGAAAAGCTCGAGATAACGGAATTCTTCACGTCGATTCGCTGGCAGCCAACATCCGAACACAGGCCTACCTACAACATTTTGGCGATGATCGCGGGCACGGCGAGCGTCACCGGGCTGGCGATGGTGGTCGCCATCCCATTCTCGCTGGGCGCCGCCATCTACATCTCGGAGTTCGCCAGGGGCAAGACCAGAGAGGCCTTGAAGGTCCTTGTGGAGCTCCTTGCCGCGATCCCCTCGGTCGTCTGGGGGTTCATCGGGCTCAGCCTCATGAACCCCCTCATCATCGAGTTGTTCGACGTGCCGGTCGGATTGAACGTCCTCAATGCCGGGATCATTCTCGGCCTTATGGCGGCACCGATCATGACGTCGATCGCCGAGGACGCTCTCAAGGCGGTCCCCGACGGTTATCGCGAGGCGGCGGAGGCGATGGGCGCGACGCGTTGGCAGGTCGTCGTGAAGGTCGTGCTGCCGGCGGCGAGGAACGGGCTGCTGGCCGCCGTCCTGCTCGGCGTCGGCCGTGGGTTCGGCGAGACGATGGCCGTTTTGATGGCCACGGGACACTCCATCAACATCCCCGACAGCATTTTCGATTCGGTTCGTGCCTTGACCGCGACGATCGCCGCCGAGTTGGGCGAGACGGCGGTCGGATCCGACCACTATCAGGCCCTTTTCACGATCGGAATCTTCCTGTTCGTCGTGACTTTCACGATCAACCTCCTGGCCGATCTTGTGGTCAGAGGCGTGCGCAAGGGCTAGAGCATGTCTATGTTGATAAGAATCGGCGCCAGCCCGCTCCCCCGCCCGGCCACCCACAGCGTACAATGGCATTGCCAATCATTTGGCATGGGCCAAAATGGGTTGGCCGGGCGGGGGAGCGGGCTGGCGCCGACCAATCTTGAAATGCTCTAGGCAATGTTCCAAGCGACGAAACGCGACGTCCGCAACAAGAACGTAGAGTTCCTGTGGAGACTCCTTTTCCTGACCATGACGGTTCTGCTGGTCCTGCCGGTTCTGATCATCCTGGCGACCTTGATCGTCAAGGGAGGGCCGGCGATTTCGTTGGGCTTCTTGTTCCTCGAACCGACCAACGGGATGACCGAGGGAGGCATCTTCCCAGCGCTTGTCGGAACCCTGTGGCTGGTCGCGGTGGCGCTGCTGATTTCCGTGCCGTTGGGCGTCGCGGCGGCGCTTTACCTGAGCGAGTACGCGCCCGACAACTGGCTGACCCGCGTCATCAACCTGGCGATCATCAACCTGGCCGGCGTTCCGTCGATCGTTCACGCCCTCTTCGGCGTGGGGGCCTTCGTTCTGTTCTTCGGATTCGGCACGAGCATCCTGGCGGCCAGCCTGACGTTGGCGGTCATGACACTGCCCGTGGTCATCGTTACCACCCGGGAATCATTGCTGGCGGTGCCACGCGCCTTTCGCGAGGCCTGTTGGAGCATGGGCGCGACCCGTTGGCAAACGATTCGAAGGGTCGTTCTTCCCAACGCCGTCAGCGGCATCCTGACCGGCGTCATCCTCGAGGTGTCGCGGACCGCCGGCGAAACGGCTCCCATCATGCTTACCGGGGCGGTCTTTTTCCTGCCGTTCCTGCCACAAGGCATCTTCGATCAAACCATGGCGCTTTCGCTGCACCTGTTTGTCATCTCGACGCAGGTCCCGAACGTGCCCGAGCACCTGCCTTACGGAGTCGCCTTGGTTCTCATTGCCATGGTGCTCATGCTGAACGCGGCTTCGATCGGGTTTCGCGTCTATCTGCGGGGGCGGAAGAAATGGTAGGCGCCGCTCAACCGCGGGTCGCCATGGAAGCGAACCCCGCAAAGCTGGAGGTTCGCGGTCTCTCGGTCTTCTACGGTAAGACCGCCGCCCTTCGGGAGGTGAACTTGAGGATCAGGGAAAACGAGATCTTCGGCATCATCGGACCCTCGAATGCCGGCAAGACCTCCTTTCTCAAGGCCATCAACCGCATGGACGATTTCACCGCCGGCATGAAGGTCGAGGGGCAAGTCCTTTTCGACGGAAAGGACGTTCGCCAATGGCGGAACGTCTATGCGTTGCGGCGGCGTATCGGTGTGGTTTTTCCGCTTCCGGTCGGGCTGCCGCTCAGCATCTACGAGAACGTGGCTTTTGCCCCGAAGTTATCCGGCATCAAGCGGAAATCCGAGCTGGACGGCATCGTCGAGTGGTGCCTGGCCCGGGCGGCGCTTTGGGACGAGGTCAAGGACAGGCTGCATTCTCTTGGAAGCCTTCTGTCCGGCGGGCAGCAGCAAAGGCTTACCATCGCGCGGGCACTGTCGCAGGATCCCGAGGTCTTGATGCTCGACGAGTTTTCGATCGCCGTCGATCCGGTGACGACCATGCGCATCGAGGACGTTCTCAAGGAACTGCGGCGGGAGATGACGATCATTCTGGTGACCAATCTGGTCCAACAGGCCCGACGGCTTGCCGACCGGACCGCTTTCTTCCTCGATGGCTCCTGCGTGGAAGTCGGAGAAACCAAGGACCTGTTTTCCGGAAACGCCAGATCCACTCGGACGGCGGACTTCATTTCGGGCCGGTTTGGGTGATGGGTTTGCACTTTGGGACAAATGATCCGCAATGCCCGCGAAGGAACAGAGGCGACCTCGGACCGCCACGAAAACGCCATTCGCACCAGGAACCTGAACCTTTGGTATGGAGATTTCCAGGCACTCCTCGATGTTGACCTTCAAATCAAGAAGGGCGTCGTCACGGCGGTGATCGGCCCATCGGGGTGCGGAAAATCGACCCTGTTGAGAAGCGTAAACCGCATCAACGAGCGTCTGGGATACGTGCGGATTACCGGCGGCATCGAGGTGCTGGGGCACGACGTATACGAGGATGGCGTTAGCCTGCCGCGGTTGCGCAAGGAGGTCGGCATGGTTTTCCAGAGGCCCAACCCACTGCCGATCTCCATTCGGGACAACGTCTTGTTCAGCCTGGATCTCCACGGGACGCGCGACCAAGGACCGGGCAAGGGCGTGAAGGAGGAGATCGTCGAGCGTTGCCTTCGCCGGGTGCTGCTCTGGGATTCGGTCAAGGACCGCCTTCAAGCGAAGGCGACCAAGCTGTCCTTGGCGGAACAGCAAAAACTTTGTATCGCAAGGCTTCTACCCGTCAAGCCGTCGATATTGCTGATGGACGAGCCCTGTTCGGCGCTGGACCCGAAAGGCACCGCGGCCGTCGAGGAATTAATCTGGGAACTACGGGGTGTCTACACGATCCTGATCGTGACCCACAACATGGCGCAAGCGCGCCGCGTCAGCGAAGAGTGCGTGTTCATGCTGATGGGCCGGATCGTCGAGCATAGCCTTACCGAGGACATGTTCGCCGCGCCAAAGGAAAAACAGACCGCTGATTATATCGAGGGCCGTTACGGGTAGCCGACACCGTAGTGGTCTTCCAATATTTACCGAAGAGGCTTATCCCATTGCTTCCGGTGGGGTCAACATCTTGTGCTCCAGGAACGCCGGGGATAAGCCTCTCTCATTTTAATGCTTAAAGCCACTCAGAGTCGGAACTCTTCTTCATCTCCGCAAAGTAAGTCTCTGGGGTCGGACGCCTTTAATTCGGCTATTTTAGCTTTCTAAATATTATCTATACCAACAAATAGTAAGATGAAACCAACGAGAAAAACAATTAATGCTATCTGCCTGTTTTCAATTTTCAAATCCTTCATTGGGTAAACTATGCTTGCGAGACCAATTAAAGATAAGAACGTCCCAAGTAGTGCTGCAATATACCACATTTCGTAACCCTTCCCTCTTTACTCCCGGATACTAGACCTACCGCGAAAATCCGTATTTGAAGGTCCGTCGCGTCGGATGCATCGGCCCCTATCGGATTTTCTCAGTATCCCATTTTCAGATTGATGATTCCAGCGATGATGTTGAATTTGAGGCCGTATCCGCGGGCGGAGAATGACGTTCTCCACCTTCACACCGATGCGTGAAAGGGTGCGGTTGTATTCCTTTTCGTCTTTAACTGGGCGGTTTTTTTTGCCGCTTGTAAGGTAATTCCGTTTGCTGGTGTTGTTTTTGTAAGGCTATATTTGTGTTGAATGTAGGAATAGTATTATCATTCCTCCAACAGTATGATTTCTTGGGGGTTTGTTATGAAGCCGGCGGAATTCCAGAAATGGGTGGCTCGGGCTGACGGTCTGACCCCATTTCAGCGCCGGCGCGCCCTGGATGCGCTTGCCGCCAGGCCCGGATCGGGCTAGCCACGGCGTCATCGAGGAGCGGATTACCGACGAAAGGCGCTGTCCCCGCCGCAATATGCCGGGAGCGGCCCGTCATGGCATGGCCGGCGGGCTTCAGCGTTACCGGTGCAACCATTGCCGCGCTGTCACGGGAGATGTGACCGACCAGACGGTCCTCGTGGGTTGTCGCGATCAGCTCCTCGCGCAGGCGGCTCGGCGGCGCGTTCTCGGCAATGCCGAATGAAAATCTTGGGCACCCTCATCCAGATGGATCGGTGAAAGCCCGCGTCTCGCCATCGTCATTCCCCTAAATTCAAAACTTACGCTTTTCGGGACGCTCGCAACGTCCCGTCGCCCTTCGGTCTTTGTTTTCTCTTACCCAGATTCGCGGTAAAGGGATAGGGCGACAGCCAAAAAGCGCTATCAATCGTTGCGGCGCGGACCGATGGGAATGCGGAAAAACTCGATCCCCTCCTCTTCGAGATCAAGGGTTTCCTGCTCGCTCGCCTCACCGTAAATGCCCCGCTTTTCGGTCTCGCCATAATAAATGCTGCGCGCCTCCTCGGCGAAGTTATCGCCAACGTACTCGTAGTTTTTTTCGACCTTCTTGCGCAGTCTGTTCACCGCATTGAGAATCCGTTCGGCGACTTCCGTGGCCCGCAGCTCGGCTGGTTCAATTTGTTTGTCATTCTTGCTCTTGGCCAGGTTGGGCGCCATCGGGGCCTTGCCGATCTGGTCGTCGCCGCAAAACGGACAGGAGATGCCGCCGACAGCGCTTTGCCGATCGTAAGTGGCGCCATCGAGAAACCAGGCATCGAACCGGTGGCCGTTGGTGCATTTCAACCGATACTGAATCATGATATCAAAGACTCTGTTGCCGACGGATTGGCCTTTTATACTATTAATTTCCCAATTTTTGCCAAGCTTATACGTCAATCGGTTAAAAAATGGAAAACGCCGGCGACATGCCCCTTCAGCCTAGTCACCTGAGAGTTACCGTGCCGTCCCTTTGGGTCCGGCGTTTTTCACCGTTGATTCCGAAAGGGGGAACGGTGCTCGACTTGGCTTGCGGCGGCGGCCGGCATGTCCGCTACCTTTTGAATCTGGGCTACAAAGTGGTGGCCCTGGACCGCGACGTTACCCGTGTCGCCGACCTTGCGGACAAGCCGGGAATAGAAGTGATCGAGGCCGACCTGGAGGGCGACGGCGCATGGCCGATCGAAGGCCGGACCTTCGACGCCGTCGTCATCGTCAATTATCTTTATCGGCCTCTCTTCCGGCATCTTTTCGAGGCCGTCGGGAAAAATGGCCTGTTCATTTACGAAACGTTCGCCCGCGGCAACGAAAAATTCTCCCGGCCGCGCAATCCCGACTACCTGCTGCGTAGCGGCGAGTTGCTAGAAATAACCCGCCGGCGGCTGCAGGTGATCGCTTACGAACACGGCCTCGTCGATAGGGGCCCCACAACCGGCGTCATGCAACGCATATGCGCCGTCAACGACCTGCGGGCCAGCGAACGCGAGGATGGCGAACCGGAGCCCCACGGCGTCCGGCCAACGTGACTCCGCGCGCTCGGCCTTAAACGAACTTCCGGTGGTGAGAGAGGGCGGGGATTTTGCGGCGCGCCTCGACCACCTTTGACGGGTCGATATCGGCGGTAATAAAGCCGGCCTTTTCGCCGCCGTCGGCCAGCACCTCGCCCCAGGGACCGACAATCAGCGAATGGCCGAAGGTCTGGCGGCCGCCGGCATGATCCCCGCACTGCGCCGGAGCGAAGACGTAGCAACCGTTTTCGATGGCCCGGGCGCGCTGTAACACGTGCCAATGCGCCGCCCCGGTGATGCGGGTAAAGGCCGAGGGGATGGAAAAAAAACTTGCCCCGCCGCGAGCCAGGGATCGGTACAAATGGGGAAAGCGCAGGTCATAGCAAATGGTCATGCCCAGCCGGCCCCAAGGCAAGTCGGCGAGGACGGCCTTATCGCCCGGTTCATAGGAAGCGGATTCACGATGCGTTTCGGCGCCGCCGAGATCGACGTCGAACATATGAATCTTGTCGTATCGGGCGACAACGGCGCCATCGGCGTCGAGCAGGAACGAACGATTGGCCATCTTGTCCCCGGACCGCTTGATCACCAGGGAACCCAACAGCAGCCAGACGCCGATTTGCCGCGCCAATTCCCGAAACGTCTCGAGGCCGATGTCCTGGTCCTCGGGCCTGACTTTTTCCTTCAGACGCGCCTTGTCGGATTCCATGACGTTGACGTTCTCGGGCAGGGCGATCAACTCGGCGCCGGCCTTGCCGGCGGCGCGCGCCAGTTCACAGGCGGCCGCCAGATTCGGCTCTACCTCCCGTCCCGAATTGGTTTGCACGCAAGCAACCTTGAAGGTCGCGGTCATCGGTCAAGCAATGCCGAGAAGACGGTCGAGTTCATCTTCCGCTTCCAGCTCGTAAAGCTCGTTGCAACAAGATCATTAGGGAAACGCCCATATCATAATCCAATATTCATATAAGGCATATATGGCGCCGGCGCGTCACGCCTAACGGATGACCCGCGCCAAGGTGAGCACGTCGACCGCTCCGGCGCCACTCGTCAAGAGCGCGCGGGCGCAAGCCGAGACGGTGGCGCCCGTCGTCAGGACATCGTCAATGAGCAAAACCCGTTTGCCCTTGATTTCGCGAACCAGGGAAGAACGCAAGGCGAAGGCGCCGCGCACGTTGCGGCGGCGTTGCGCCGGGCCGAGCCTGCCCTGGGAAGGGGTGCGGCGGCGGCGAATCAGGAGGTCGAGTGCCACCGGCGGGCCGCCGTGACGCCGCAGCGCCTGAGCCAGCAATGCCGCCTGATTGAAACGCCTGGTGAACAGCCGTGTCCAATGCAGGGGCACGGGGGCCACCAGATCGGCGTCGGCGATCAGATCGCTACCCGCCCGCATCAGCCAGCCGCCGAGCGCCGGAGCGGCGTCGGTGCGGTCGCCGTGTTTGAAGGCAAGGATCAACCGCCGGCTGAGCGCACCATAGGCCATTACCGCCCGGGCCCGCTGATAAACCGGGCGTTGACGGCAGCAGGCGCCGCATAAAACCCCCTCGCCGGGATCGTATTCGAAGGGCAGGCCGCAGGCGTCGCAATAGGGCGGGCCCAGAAAAACCACTCCATCCCAGCAAGTCGGGCACAACAGGCCGGGCCCCGCGACAACGGCGCCGCAGCTCAGGCACTGGAGCGGCAAAAGGGCATCCAGCATCAACTTGGCGAGACCGCCCAAGGAGCGGTCACCGCCAGTTTTCGCCACCGCGCCGTTTATCGAATGCTTGGCCTGTGCCATATACCTACCATGTCCGATTCGCCGAACGTCTTCAACCGCCGCGTCGTACGCCTGCACCGGGACCGGGCGGCGGCCGGGCTGAAAAATCACGACTACCTTTTTGCCGAGGTCGGCGAACGCCTGGCCGACCGCCTCGATGACATCAAGCGGCGCTTCCCCCTGGCCTTGGACCTGGGCTGTCACGGCGGCGAACTGGCCCGGCTGGTGGCAGGGCGGGGCGGCATCGAGACCCTGGTTCAATGCGACCTCTCCCCTCGAATGGCGCGGCGGGCGGGGAGCCATTGCCTCGCCGCCGACGAGGAATTCCTGCCGTTTCCCGCCGCCTGCTTCGACCTGGTTCTGAGCAGCCTCAGCCTGCACTGGGTCAACGATCTGCCGGGCGCGCTCGCCCAGATCCGCCTGACACTCAAACCCGACGGACTGTTCCTGGCCGCCATGCTTGGCGGCGACACCTGCAAGGAACTGCGCATCGCCTTGGCGGCGGCCGAAATCGCCGAGGAAGGGGGCTTGAGCCCGCGCCTCTCTCCGTTCGCCGATGCCGGGGACTTGGGCGCCTTGCTGCAACGGGCCGGCTTCGCCCTCCCGGTGGTCGATCAGGAGGCCATTAAAGTGTCCTATGGCGATCCCTGGAAACTGATGGCCGACCTGCGCGGCATGGGCGAAAGCAACGCCGTCGCCGAACGGCGCCGGGGTTTCACCCGCCGCGCCACCCTGATGGCCGCGGCCAGCCGCTACCGGGAGCTGTTCGGCGACGCCGAGGGACGCGTTCCGGCGACCTTCCAGGTGATCTACATGACGGCTTGGGCGCCCGACCCGTCGCAACCGCGGCCCCTCGAACCCGGCAGCGCCAAGACCAGCCTCGCCGAGGCCCTGGGAGCGGCGGAAATTCCGAGCGAAGAAAAAACGAAACCAGCTTGAACCGCTAAGGCGCGGAAGGGCCGCTTCGCCAGATGAGGCGATTTTGATGGGCAGCGGGCTGGCGCCGACCAACCTTGAAACTCTAGCGTCAACCGTTGGATTCACGCCGCCTTGAACGACTCGACCTTGATTTTGTCCGCCCGCCGCATGGCCCGCCATAGCTCATATTGCATTTGTTGCGCCAGCCAGCTTTCCGGGCTGCCGCCAAAGGCTTTGGCCAGGCGGATCGCCATTTCCGGCGAAATTCCGGAATGACCGTTAAGCAGTTCCGATAGCGCCTTGCGGGTCACGCCGAGACCGGTCGCCGCCTTGGTCACGCTGAGGCCCAATGGTTCCAAGCAAAGCCCCCGGATCACTTCACCGGGATGAGGTGGCTTGTGCATCCGCATGACAGCCGTCTCCTAATGATAGTCGGTGTAATCGACATCCGTGGCGTCCGCCCCTTCAAACCGGAAGGTCACGCGCCAGTTGCCGGATACCGACACGGCGTGGTGAAACTTGTGCTTACCCTTGAGGGCGTGTAGGCCAAGTCCCGGTAAGTTCATATCCTTAGGCGATTGGCTCGCATGAAGCCGGGCCAAGATAAGCCGGAGCCGTTTGACATGTTGCGGCCGAACGTCACGCCCCGACCCCGCCTCGAACAAGACTTTCAATCCCTTGTGCCGGAAGCCGGTAATCACGCTCAAACTGTAACCCATTACGTGACGAGTATCAAGTGCCCCTGCTCACACGGGCATAACCTTGCCAGCGGGCAAATGTGGCGACTTCAACGGATCGGAAACAAAGATGATATCCGGTTGAATGGCACGTTGCCGGCAAACCCGTATCCCGATACCTTCCGCCGATGAAATTTCCCGCTCCCCTGATTCCAGGAACGTTGATCAAGCGTTACAAGCGCTTTCTGGCCGATGTGGAACTGAGCGGCGGTGAAATAGTCACCGCCCACTGCCCCAATACCGGCTCCATGCTGAGCGTCAGCGCGCCGGGCTCGGCGGTCTGGCTGTCGCCGGCCCGCACCCCGGGCCGCAAGCTTGCCTACACCTGGGAGCTGATTCAAGTGGGCGATACCCTGGTCGGCATCAACACCAGCATGAGCAACGCGTTGGTGGAAGAGGCCATCGGCAACGGAACCATCGCCGAATTGGCCGCCTACCCGGTCATCAGGCGGGAGGTCAGGTACGGAAAAAATTCACGTATCGATCTGTTGCTGGAAAGCGAAGGCCTCCCCACATGTTTTATCGAGGTCAAGAACGTCACCATGAAACGGAACCCGAAGGCGAGTTCCGCCGTCGAATTTCCCGACGCGGTGACAACGCGAGGCGCCAAGCATCTGGCCGAGCTGACCGATATGGTCAGCCAAGGCGCCCGCGCGATGATGGTCTATTTGGTGCAGCGCCGGGACGGCGGGCAATTTTCCATTGCCGCCGATATCGATCCGGCCTATGCCATGGCGCTTGGCGCGGCGATGGCCGCCGGTGTCGAGGTTTTGTGTTATCGATGCCGTGTCGCGGCGGAAAGGATCGACGTGACGGCGCCTCTGGGAATGGAGCTATGAGAGCCTGTTTGGGAGGTGATATTTTACCTCTAGGTGTCATAATCGATTCATGAACGACATCAGTAACGATATCAGTTCGACTTTCCTGCCCGCCGAGACGCGGCATATCGAAATTCACGGCGCCGAAGGCTTCGAGGGCATGCGCAAAGCCGGACGGCTGGCCGCGGAAACCCTGGATTTCATCGTTCCCTACGTGAAACCGGACGTATCGACAGGGACACTGGACCGCTTGATCCACGACTATACCGTCGCCAATGACGCCATCCCCGCGCCGCTTAATTACCGCGGCTTCCCGAAAGCCATTTGCACATCCGTCAACCATGTCGTCTGCCACGGCATTCCCGGCAAGAGAACGCTCGCCAAGGGCGACATCGTCAACATCGACGTGACGGTGATTCTCAACGGCTGGCACGGCGATTCCAGCCGCATGTTCTTCACCGGCCCGGTCGGCATCAAGGCGCGACGCCTCGTTGACATCACCTTCGAAGCCTTGTGGCGCGGCATCGAAGTGGTCAGACCCGGCGCCACCACCGGCGACATCGGCCACGCCATTCAGGAATTCGCCGAATCCCATCACTATTCGGTGGTCAGGGACTTCTGCGGCCATGGTTTGGGCCGCGTTTTCCACACCGCCCCCAACGTCATGCATTTTGGCCGGCCCGGCCAAGGGACGACCCTCAAGGAAGGCATGTTCTTTACCATCGAACCGATGATCAACTCCGGACGGCACGAGGTGAGAGTTCTCAAGGACGGTTGGACGGCGGTGACCAAGGATCGCTCGCTTTCCGCCCAATTCGAACATTCCATTGGCGTCACCGCCGATGGCTGCGAGCTGTTCACCCTTTCGCCCGCCGGTCTGCATAACCCCCCCTACGGCCTTTGACCTCGTGAACGACAAACCCCATTACGCCGGCCATCGCCAACGGTTGCGGCAGCGCTTCTTGAAATCGGGATCCGACGCCCTGCCCGATTACGAGTTGTTGGAGGTGCTGCTGTTCATGGCCAACACGCGCCGCGACGTGAAACCCTTGGCCAAGAACCTGCTGGCCCGCTTCGGCTCTCTCGCCGAGGTCATCAGCGCCGATCCGCCGGCTCTGCGGGAGATCAAGGGGATTGGCGATACCGCCATCATCGCCTTAAAGGTTGTCCAGGCGGTGGCGCTCAGGCTTGCCCGCGCCGAAGTGATGAAGAAACCGGTGCTGTCGTCTTGGCAGGCGCTGATGGATTATTGCCGTGCCAGCATGGCCTATGAAACCACCGAGCGGTTCCGCATTCTCTACCTCAACCGGAAGAATGTCCTGATCGCCGACGAGGTGCAGCAGAAAGGCACCGTCGATCACACGCCGGTCTATCCCCGCGAAGTGGTCAAACGCGCCCTTGAACTGGCCGCCACCGCCATGATCATGGTCCACAACCACCCTTCCGGCGATCCAATCCCGTCGCAAGCCGACATCGACATGACCAAGGAAATAAAGGAAGCCAGCGAAAAACTGGGCATCGTGCTGCACGACCACCTCATCGTCAGCAAGGGCGGCATCAATTCATTCAAGGAAATGGGCCTGCTTTAGAGCGCATCCAAGATTGAATGGAATCATTTAATCTTGGATGCGCTCTGATTGTGGCGAAAGCCGCAATCCGCCGCGACAGCGGGCGCGAGCCTGCGTGGCGTTTGAACGCGGATTGATCGCATGAGTGTGATCAATCCTGAAATGCTTTAGCGGCCGCGGCGAGGATTCTCAAAGCCGGAAAACGCCGGTAGCCGGCCCGATGGTTTCCCAGCCCTGGACCAAGAGCCGTTTTCGAGCGGCGTTGGCGATCACCGACAGCTTCGTGGTGGCGTTGAGGATGGGCGGCGCCAGCCAAGTGAAATCGTCGGCGGCGGTGGCGCGCAACCGCTCCATCATCCGCCAGCGGCCGACACTGTCCTCGCCGCGCGGGTGGCCCGGCACTTTCAGGCTTTGCCAATGGTTGGCGGCGCTGCCCGGCCCATCACCGACGGCGGCGCGGTTTTCAAGGCGCTCGATGACACAGCTTTCCTCGGCGGCCAGACCGCCGAGGATGAAAAACGCCGGCAGGCAAAGGGGCGTTTCCCGCAGCATCGACCTGGCTTCGGCGTAGGTCGAGCATTGATCGAAAACCAGGCGCAGAAGATGCGCCGGGGGGAGGCCTTCGTTCCTCCAAACGTGGACGCGGAATATCGCCCAATCGAACCGGCATGAGCCGCTGAAGCGCCGTATGGGGGGCTGGTTGAGGGCGGCGCTGAAACGTCCCGGCGCCATCGCCGTGGCGATGCCGACGAAGCCGGGCCAGGTGATGTTGTAATAAGGTCCGGCTTGGCCCTCCTGGCAACCGACGACGACGTTCATGCCCAACCCGTCGAGCGGCCAATCCAGGGTCCGCAACAGGCGGTTGCCTGGTCCCGACGGATCGGCCCCAACGGCCGACGTGCAAGTCCACTCGTAGGACAGGTTGAGCAGGTGGGCGCCCGGCCGGCCGGCGCGCGCCGCCACCGCCTCGATTTCATGACGGTAGGGATTGGCCGTTTTGTCGAGCCAGCGCCGCGAAACCACGTCGCCCAAGCGCAATACGACCTCGCCGTAATGCCGGCGGCTCATCTCGATGATCTCGCCGAACCGCCGCGGGGCGGCGTCGAGCAACGCCAAGGGACCCCCCTTGCCGATCTCGAGCAAGGGAATGGCGGGCAGTTCGGACGGCGCCTTCAACTGACGGTCTCCTTTATTCATTTTCGGGAAAATCATATCACGGCTTTCAAAACCGGCCGACTTGAGTAATATCCTTGTCGCTCTGTCCCCTCTACGCGCGCAAGAGATTTCAATGATTCCACGCTACAGCCGTCCCCAAATGGCCGCCATCTGGGAAGCCGACAACAGGTTCCGCATTTGGTTCGAGATCGAGGCCCATGCCTGCGACGCCCAGGCCGAACTCGGGGTAATTCCGAAAGCGGCCGCCGAGGCCGTCCGCGAGCGCGGCAAGTTCGAGGCGGCGCGGATCGACGAAATCGAAAAGCAAACCAAGCACGACGTCATCGCTTTTTTGACCAACCTGGCGGAACACGTTGGCCCGGAGGCCCGTTTCGTCCACCAGGGCATGACCTCCTCGGACGTCTTGGACACCTGCCTGGCGGTGCAGTTGGCGCAAGCCTCCGACATTTTGCTCGACGATATCGACGGCCTTCTGGCGGCGCTCAAGCGCCGCGCCTTTGAGTTCCGCGACACCCCTTGCATGGGCCGCAGCCACGGCATCCACGCCGAGCCTACCACCTTCGGCCTGAAGTTGGCCGGCTTTTACGCCGAATGGCGGCGCAACCGGCGACGCCTCGAGATCGCCGCCGCCGAGATCGCCACCTGCGCCATTTCCGGCGCCGTCGGCAACTTCGCCAATATCGACCCCTACGTCGAGGAATATGTCGCCGGGAAAATGGGCCTCGCCGCCGAGCCCGTATCGACCCAGGTGATTCCCCGCGACCGCCACGCCGCCTTCTTCGCGGCGCTTGCCGTCATCGCCGGTTCCGTCGAGCGCCTGGCCTCCGAAATCCGCCATCTGCAACGCACCGAGGTCGGCGAGGCCGAGGAATATTTCGCCGCCGGCCAGAAAGGCTCCTCGGCCATGCCCCACAAGCGCAACCCGATCTTGAGCGAGAATCTGACCGGGCTGGCGCGCATCGTGCGGGCGGCGGTGATCCCGGCGTTGGAGAACATCGCCCTGTGGCACGAGCGCGACATCTCGCACTCGTCGGTGGAACGGGTGATCGCCCCCGACGCCACCATCGCCCTCGACTTCACGCTGGCGCGGCTGACCGGTGTCGTCGAGCAACTCGTTGTCCATCCCGAGGCGATGCGGAAAAACCTGGACCGCCTTGGCGGTGCCGTCTTTTCGCAGCGGGTGCTGCTGGCGCTGACCCAGGCCGGGATGAGCCGCGAGGCGGCCTACGCCGCCGTCCAGCGGAACGCCATGCGGGCAAGCGGCGGCGATTTCCTCGCCCACCTGAAGGGCGACACCGAGGTGACGGGATGCCTGGACGAAAAGGCCTTGTCAGAACTTTTCGACCTCGAATACCACAGCCGCCACGTCGGCACCATCTTCGAGCGCGTCTTCGGCGAGAGATGAAGGAGGCGCCAACATCGGCCTAGTACACCCCGGCGGGATTCCTGACCCCATACGATCGCTTTTCCCGCTCTCCCGGTAGGAGCGGACGCGCCGGCGATGCGGGTACATCGTCAAGCGTTCTC
>DUZD01000014.1 GCA_013349695.1 Rhodospirillaceae bacterium | reverse complement strand
ACCCGCATCCGCCTTCAACAAAATACGCGCCTTCAGAAGGGTGCGCGCCGCCGCCTTGCCCTTGCGGATCAAGTTCTTCAGATGGGCTCGTTCTTCCGCCGTCAGATCGACAACATATCGCTTCTTTGACATTTTCGCTCCTGTCGAAAAAAATCCCTCCAACAGAACGAACCATCAAAACCTTACGATTTAGTTGAGACAGGAGACTAGCAGACTGTCGGACTTTTCGCATTAACCTGATATTATCGGGATAACTTAATACGACATCTGAGGGACGACATGGCGGTTGAATTCATCAATATTGACAGAGAGACGCCTTTTCTTCTGCCGGCCAGTGTGCAGGACTACGTGGCGGAAAAACACTTGGCGCGGTTTATCACAGAGATTGTGTCGCAGCTTGATTTGAGAGAGATGGTCGGCCAGTATTCCGGCCGTGGCTCCAAGCCTTGGCCGCCTTCGATGATGGTCGCGTTGTTGTTCTACGGCTATGCCACGGGTATTTTCTCCAGCCGCAAACTTGAGCGGGCGAGCCATGACAGCCTTGCCTTCCGTTACATATGCGCCAACACCCATCCCGATCACGACAGCATCGCCACTTTCCGCAGGCATTTTGCGAAGCCGTTGGAGGCTTGTTTCATGCAAATTCTGCTGATTGCCAGCACAATGGGTGTGTTGAAGCTGGGCACGGTTTCGCTTGATGGGACGAAAGTGAAAGCCAACGCCAACCGGAACAGGGCGCTATCCTGGGAATACGCCAACAAGCTTGAAGAGCAACTCAAACAGGAAGTCGCTGAATTGATGCGCATGAGCGAAGAGGCCGATAACACACAGATCCCCGACGATATCGATATTCCGGCGGAACTGTCTCGGCGCGAAGAGCGTCTTGCGACAATCGCCAGAGCCAAGCAGGAAATCCAGCGTCGGGCCGAAGAGCGTCATGCACGCGAGGTGGCCGACTATGAAGGGAAAATAGCCAGGCGCAAGCGCAACGAGGAACAAACCGGCAAGAAGCCGGGTGGCAAAGAACCCAAACCGCCGATTGATAAAGCCACACCAAGACCCAGGGATCAGGTAAACCTGACCGACGAAGAGTCGCGCATCATGCCGTCAGGGGGCGGTTTCGAGCAGGCTTACAATGCGCAGGTCGGCGTCGATATCGAGAGCTATCTGGTGGTCGAAAACCACATCACCCAGGCGGCTAACGACAAGCGCGAAGTCGGGCCGACGCTTGCGAAACTGGCGACGCTGCCTGCTGAAGTCGGCATGCCCGAGGCGATGCTGGCGGACAGCGGATTTTGTGGCGAGAACAATGTGGAATTATGTGAAAACAAGGGCGTGACGCCATATTTCGCGCAAGCCAGGCAGAAGCACAACCGGCCCCTTTCCGAGCGCTTCGGCGCGGACCCCGAACCGCCTTGCGAGAATGCATCCGTGCTTGCCAGAATGCAGCACAGAATGAAAACCAAAGACGGCAAAGCGCTTTATGCCCGGCGCAAATGTACGGTCGAGACGGTGATCGGGATTATCAAACATGTGCTTGGCTTCAGAGCGTTTTCGATGCGTGGCCTGGAACTGGCCGGGGCCGAGTGGTCGATGGTGTGCAGCGCCTGGAATTTGAAGCGTATGCACATACTGATGGGGTAGAAAAGGGGAAATTATACGCCAAAAGACGCAAAACAGACTGAGTTCAGGTGCAGTATACAGCGCTCTCACCCCCTCTTAAGCGTTTTGCAAACGCCAACCGCCGAAAAACACAGCTTTCACAGCCAAACCAATACGCAAACCTCAAGTCCGACAGTCTGCTAGTGCCGCCGGGAACATGAGGAAAGACGGCAATGTTGAAAAAATTTGTCTCGAAAGCGCTGTTGTCCGTCGTCATGGACAAAAAAGCCAGAGACAGGCTGGACACCATCCGCAATGGCAAAAAGCCGGCAAGCCGCGAACAACAGATCGAAACAATGCGCAACAATTTCCGCCAAGCCTTAACGCCAGAAGGCGAAAAAAAAATCGAATCGCTGCGCGGAACCATCGACAAAGTCATGACCCCGGAACGTCAGGAATTGATCCGCAACGCCATGAAAATCCACCGGGCCAAGATGAAAATCCTTGACGATCTCTCCGACGAGGATAAAAAGAAACTTTACGTCGCCGCCGTCAGGGCCTTCCTCCACCAGGGCAAGGGTAAAAACTGAGCCCCGTCGGCCTTGGAATTTGCTCTTGATGTATGAAAATCTGATGCGTTCTTGCTTGATTCTTTTAACTTTTTTTCTGGGAACTTTGGTCATGGCCGGAAACGTGGAGGCGGGCGATCCCAAAAACACGCTCTATCTGGACCTTGAATACGGTCGCGTGGTCATCGAAATGCGCCCCGATTTGGCGCCACGCCACGTCGCCCGCATCAAGGAACTGGTGCGCCGGAAATTTTATGACGGGCTTACCTTCCACCGGGTGATCGACGGCTTCATGGCCCAGACCGGCGACCCGAAAGGCGACGGCACCGGCGGCTCCGGCGTCAATCTGGCGGCCGAGTTCTCCAAGGAACCCCACGTTCGCGGCACCGTCTCCATGGCCCGCGGTTCCTATCCCGACAGCGCCGATTCGCAGTTCTTCATCGTCTTTGCGCCGTCCCCTTGGCTAAACGGCAAGTACACCGTCTGGGGCAAGGTGGTCGAAGGCATGGAACATGTGGACAAAATCAAACGAGGCGAAGAAAACTCCAACGGCGCGGTCGACGATCCGGACAAAATCCTCCACTTGCGGTTTGCGGCTAGCGTTAAGGAGTAATTCGGGTTCCGCCACCGGTGCCGGCCAAACGTGAAATGCTCTCGGGGCGGTCTTGCGCGCCCTATTCGGACCGTGCCAAGACCGCTTCGATCGCCGCCAACGCCTTCGCCGCTTCCTTGCCGTTGGGGCCGCCGGCCTGGGCCATGTCGGGACGGCCGCCGCCGCCCTTGCCGCCGACCACGGCGGCGCCGGCGCGGACCAGATCGACGGCGTTGATCCGGGCGGTCAGATCATCGGTGACACCGACCACTAGAGACGCCTTGCCGTCGTTGACGGAAACCAGCGCGACGACGCCGGAACCCACCTGTTGCTTGAGTTCGTCGGCCAAGCCCTTGAGGTCCTTGGGTGGCGTGCCGTCGAGCAGCCGGGGCGAGTACCTGACGCCGCCTACCTCCTTGACCTCGCCGCCCCCGCCCCCGCCGCCACCGGTGGCCAGCGCCCGCCGGGCGTCGGCTAGATCCTTCTCCAGCTTCTTGCGCTCATCAAGCAACCCGGAAACGCGAGCGGGAACGTCGGCCGAGGCGATCTTCAACAGGGCCGCCGTTTCCCGCAGGACCGCCTCGCGGCCAGCGTAATAGTTTTCGGCGGCGGCGCCGGTTAGACCTTCGATGCGGCGCACGCCCGCCGCCACCGCGCTCTCGGAGACAATCTTGAATAAGCCGATGTCGCCGGTGCGCCCGACGTGGGTGCCGCCGCAAAGCTCGACCGAGTAGGTCCCGTCGGCATCCTCGCCGCCCATGCAAACGACGCGCACCTCGTCGCCGTATTTCTCCCCGAACAACGCCATGGCGCCCTCCTTGACCGCCTCCTCGGGCTCCATCAGGCGGGTGGAGACGGCGGAATTGCGGCGGATGCGGCCGTTGACCTCGGCCTCGACGCGGGCGATTTCTTCCCTGTCGATCGCTTTCGGATGGCTGACATCAAAACGCAGCCGGTCCGCCGCCACCAGCGAGCCCTTTTGGACGACGTGATCGCCGAGCGCCCGGCGCAACGCCCGGTGCAGGAGATGGGTGGCGGAATGATTGGCGCCAATGGCCCGGCGCTGGTTGTCGTCGACTCGCAGGACGACCTCGTCGCCGACCCTGACCGCGCCCTCCTCGATGCGGCCCAGGTGGACGAAAAGGTCGCCGACTTTCTTGACGGTGCCGGTGACCTTGACCTGGACGTCACCGTCGCCGTTGGTGATGGCGCCGGTGTCCCCCACTTGGCCGCCGGATTCCCCGTAAAAAGGAGTCTGGTTGACGACAATGGCGACCTCGGAGCCCGTTTTGGCTTCATCGATTCGTTTGCCGCCGATGACCAGGGCGATCACTTGGCCCTCGGCGGAGACCGTTTCGTAGCCGAGAAACTCGGTGGCTCCAAGCTCTTCGCGGACGCTGTACCAGATTTCATCCGTCGCCACTTCGCCGGATCCGATCCAGGCCTTTCTGGCCTCTTGGCGTTGGCGCTCCATGGCGTCGTTGAAGCCGTCGACGTCGACTTCCATGCCCTTGCCGTGGAGCGCGTCCTGGGTGAGGTCGAGAGGGAAACCGTAAGTGTCGTAAAGCCTGAACGCGGTCTCGCCCTCCAGTTCGCCGCCGGCGCCTAAATCCGCCGTCGCCTCGTCGAGAAGCCGCAAGCCCCGTTCCAGGGTGCGTTTGAACCGGGTTTCCTCGGATTCGAGAGTTTCGGCGATCAGCGCTTGGGCGCGCGTCAGTTCCGGGTAGGCCTCGCCCATCCGCGCCGTCAAGGCCGGGACCAGCCGCCACAACAGCGGCTCCTTGGCGCCGATCAGATGGGCATGACGCATGGCCCGGCGCATGATCCGGCGCAACACGTAGCCGCGGCCCTCGTTGGACGGCAGCACGCCGTCGGCAATGAGAAAACAGCTTGCCCGCAAATGGTCGGCGATGACCCGATGCGAAATCCCGTGCTCGCCGTCGGCGTCGGTGCGCGAGGCCTCGGCGGAAGCGGCGATGAGGGCGCGGAACAGGTCGGTCTGGTAGTTGTCGTGCGTGCCCTGCATGATGGCGGCGGTGCGCTCCAGCCCCATGCCGGTGTCGATGGACGGCTTGGGGAGATCGACCCGCTCATCCGCGCTAAGCTGTTCATACTGCATGAAAACCAGGTTCCAGATTTCGATGAAACGGTCGCCGTCCTCATCCGGGCTGCCGGGCGGGCCGCCGGGGATGTGCTCGCCGTGATCATAGAAAATCTCCGAGCACGGGCCACAGGGGCCGGTGTCGCCCATGGCCCAGAAATTGTCCGAAGTCGGAATGCGGATGATCCGGCTTTCGGGAAGGCCGGCGATCTTTTTCCACAGCTCGAAGGCCTCGTCGTCGTCGGCGTAGACCGTGACGATCAGGCGGCTGGCCGGCAGGCCGTACTCCTTGGTGACCAAGTTCCATGCCAATTCGATGGCCAAGTCCTTGAAGTAGTCGCCGAAGGAGAAGTTGCCAAGCATCTCGAAGAACGTGTGGTGGCGAACGGTGCGGCCGACGTTTTCCAGGTCGTTGTGCTTGCCGCCGGCGCGAACGCATTTTTGCGACGTGGCGGCACGCGTATAGGGGCGATTTTCGAGGCCGGTAAAGACGCTCTTGAACTGTACCATGCCGGCGTTGGCGAACATCAAGGTGGGGTCGTTGCGCGGCACCAGCGGCGAGGAAGCCACGACCTCATGGCCGTGGCCGGCGAAATAATCGAGAAACGCCTTGCGGATGTCGTTGACCGTGTGCATGGGGGGTAATGTAGGCCCGGCGTCGATTGAACGGAAGGCCCAGGTTATTCAGGGCAAGGCTTTTAGCGCCAAGGCGGGCGAGTGTCGAGGAAGGGTGAGCAGACCTTAACTCGGCCTCTTCGCTGTCCAAAAAATGGGGCGCACTTTAGTTGTATGGCGGCGACGCAACGATCAGTTTCATGTATCCGTTGGGCAGCTGCCGCATGAATTCCAGACTGTCCTCGCAAGCCATGTTGGCCGCGTTGTCGGTTTCAAGCCTGAGAACGGATTGCGCGTCCATCGGTACCTCCAAACGATATCTTGTAGGCGATCATGAAATTCCACGCAATACCTGGTCGATGCTGAGGGCATCCGGTTCAGATCGCACAATCACCGTATCCCGCTGCCCGGCGCTTACACCAAGTTGACAGCCACCGCGGCCCCACATAGCGGGGCCGCGTTCGCTGGGCGACGGATATCGCCTATCCGCCCGCTTCCGCCGGCGGCTCGGCCGCGTTGGCGGCGTCCGCCAGCTCGTCCATGCCTTTCTTCATTTCAGCGGAAACCAGGCCGGCGCTCTGGCGGATGGCGACGTCGATGGCGGCCGCCACCGCCGGGTTTTCCTTGAGATGGTCCTTGGCGTTCTCGCGGCCCTGGCCGATGCGTTGCGAGTTGTGCGAGAACCAGGAGCCGGACTTCTCGACGATGCCGGCGGCGACGCCCAAGTCCAGTATCTCGCCGGCCTTGGAGATCCCGACGCCGTACATGATGTCGAATTCGGCCTTCTTGAAGGGCGGCGCCAATTTGTTCTTCACCACCTTGACCCGGGTCTGGTTGCCGACCACCTCGTCGCGGTCCTTGATGGCGCCGATGCGGCGGATTTCCAGGCGCACCGAAGAATAGAACTTGAGCGCGTTGCCGCCCGTCGTCGTCTCCGGATTGCCGAACATCACGCCGATCTTAATGCGGATCTGGTTGATGAAGATAATCAGCGTGTTGGAACGCGAAACGGAGGCGGCCAGCTTGCGCAGCGCCTGGCTCATCAGGCGGGCCTGCAAGCCGACATGGGTGTCGCCCATCTCGCCCTCGAGCTCGGCGCGCGGCACCAAGGCGGCGACGGAGTCGATCACCAGCACGTCGACGGCGCCGGAGCGGACCAGGGTGTCGGTGATCTCGAGAGCCTGTTCGCCGCCGTCGGGCTGGGAGATCAGCAGATTGTCGATGTCGACGCCCAGTTTCCCGGCGTAGATCGGATCGAGAGCGTGCTCGGCGTCGATGAAAGCGCAGGTGCCGCCCAACTTCTGCGCCTCGGCGACGGTATGCAGGGCCAGCGTCGTTTTTCCCGACGCTTCCGGTCCGTAAATCTCGACGACGCGACCGCGCGGCAGGCCGCCGATGCCAAGGGCGATGTCGAGGCTCAAGGAACCGGTGGAGATGACCTCGGTTTCGACGGTTTCGCGTTGGCCGAGGCGCATCACCGAGCCCTTGCCGAAGGCCCTTTCAATTTGGGAGACGGCGGCTTCCAGGGCCTTGTTCTTGTCCATCGTATCCTTTCCCACGAGTCGTAAAGCGTTTTCAGCCATGACCTGCCTCACTTATTTCATATGGTGTGCGGAGATGCAATCCAAGGCAATGTACATGATATGTTCTTATCCGCAAGACATTTTTTTTAAGTGGTTGATATATAACTGTTATTTAAGAGTGCATTCGCTTTATGTTCCGGCCGAAAGCGAAGGTCCGCCATAGACGCATGTCTGTAGTGGTTAAACGGGATGGATTGAATGTTCGCTCAGGACCACAACCGGCCCCAATCCCCCGCCTCCAACCCATGCCGCCGCCCGACCGGAAAATGCCCTTCTCAATTCCTCAGCGGCTTGCCGGTTTTGAGCATGTGTTTAACCCTGGCGATGGAGGCGGGGTGGCGCGCTAATTTCATGAAGGCGAGGCGTTCCAGGGCCAGCAGGTCGTCTTCGCACAAAGGCTCGGTGATGTCGGTATCGCCGCCGCTCAACACTCCGGCCAGGGCTTTCGCCACCACTTGGTCGTGAGGCGTCGCCTTGCCGGCCTTGCCGAGGCCATCGACGACCATGTTCATGGTCGCCCTGGCGGACCCTCCGGGCAGGAAAATCTCCGCCTCGGCGGGCGGCCGGTAATCCCCGGCCAGCTCCAGGGCCTTGGCCTTGGCGTCGGCCAACAGGCGGTCCCGGTTCATGGTGATCCCATCGCCGGGGCGCAGGTAAAGCAGACCTTCGGCCTCGGCCGCCGACTTGGCCACCGCCGCCTTGCCGATGGTCTCGAAAACCTTGATCACCGGCGGCATGGGGCCGCTGGGCCGTTGCCCATCGGCGGTCCAGCGCAGCAGCATCTCCTTGCAGCCGCCCCAGGCCGGAACGACGCCGACGCCGGTCTCGACGAGGCCGGCATAGGTCTCGGCATGGGCCTGGACGGCGTCGCAATGGAGAAGAATTTCGCAGCCCCCCCCCAAGGCCATGCCGGACGGCGCTCCGACCACAGGGAAGGGGGCGTATTTCAAGGCTTGCAAGGCGCTTTGCCCGTATCCGATCAGCCAGCGGACGAAAAACCAGGCGCGCCATTTGGCGGCAATCGACAACAGCCCGATGTTGGCGCCGACCGAGAAATTAGAGCCTTCGTTATAGATCACCATGGCCCTGTAGCCGTTGGCGATGATGTTGACGGTGCGGATGGCCTTGCCGATCATCGACAGGATCCGGGGATCGATGGAGTTCATCTTGGAATGAAACTCCAGGCAGACGACGCCGTCGCCGATATTCCACAGGCTGGCCGAGGGGTTGGTGGCCAGCGGTCTCGTCCGCGCTTTCACGTCGGCTAAAAGCAGCACGCCGTCGGCGCGTTCGATGTCGCGGTATTTGCCCTCGGGGCCGAGAAATTGCAGCCGGCCGGCGGCTTTCCGATAGAAGGTCTCCTCGCCCACCGCTGTCAAGAGTTCGGGAACGGCCAAGCCATCGCTTTTTAGTTTTTCCGCCAACCAGTTGGCGCCCAGCTTGTCGATCAGCTCGAAGGGGCCGAACGACCAGTTGTATCCCAGCCGCATCGCCGCATCGACGGCGGCGATATCGCCGGCGATCTCGGGCACCAAGTCGGCGGCATAGCTCAAGGTCCGGGAAAGCACCTTCCAGGCGAAGCGCCCGCCCTTGTCGGACTTCGTGACCAGGGCCCGGAGCCCGCCTTTCTTCGCCGCCGAAAGGCAAGCGAGCTTCGGCTTGGCGGCGGCGGCGTATTCGCCGGTGGCGAGATTGATGGCTTCCTTGACCCTTTTGCCGCCATCCTTGTTGAGCCGGTAAAAACCGCCCTTGCCCTTGCGGCCGGTATAGCCCTTGGAGATCATTTCGGCGATCAATTCCGACTCGCGGAAGACGCCGTGAAAGGCGTCGCCCGCCGGCAAGGCCCCGGCCATGCCGCCCAGGACATGCGGCATCAGATCGAGACCGATCAAATCCAAGAGCCCGAAGACGCCGGTCTTGGGAATGCCGACGGGCCGGCCCATCACCGCATCCGCCTCCTCGACGCTCAAGCCCCCCTCCATGGCCTCGACGACGGCGCATTGCAGCCAGAAGACGCCGATGCGGTTGGCGATGAAACCGGGCGTGTCCTTGGCCATGACGATGCCCTTGCCGAGCCGCTTGTCGGCGAAGGCGCGAACGGCGTCAACGGCGGCCGGGCGCGTCAGCGGACCGGCGACCAGCTCCAGCAGCCGCATGTAACGCGGCGGGTTGAAAAAATGGCTGATCAGGAAATCGCCCTGGAACCTTTCCGGCATGCCTTCGGTGAGAACGCTCAACGGCAGGGTGGAGGTGTTGGAAGAAACGATGGAGCCCGGCTTGCGGGCCGTCTCGATCTTGGCGTAGAGGGCGCGCTTGATTCCTAAGTTTTCGGCCACGGCCTCGATGATCCAGTCGCATTGGGCCAGCAAATCCAGATGGTCGTCGATGTTGCCGGGGGTGATCAGCTCGGCGTTTCCCTTGTCCATGAACGGGGCGGGATCGGCCTTCAGCAGCTTGCCCAAAGCGCCCTCGGCGATGGCGTTGCGGTTGTCCCCGTCCTTGGCGGCGATGTCGAGGAGCACCACCGGGATGCCGGCGTTGGCGATGTGGGCGGCGATGCCGGCGCCCATGACGCCGGCGCCGATAACGGCGGCCTTGGAGATCTCGGCGATCTCCGCCATCTACATGGCCTCGAGGATGGTGGCGATGCCCTGGCCGCCGCCGATGCACTGGGTGGCCAGCGCGTATCTCCCCTCTTGCCGTTGCAGCAGCGCCGCCGCCTTGCCGGTAATGCGGGCGCCGGTAGCGCCGAGCGGATGGCCAAGGGCGATGGCGCCGCCGTCGATGTTGATCTTGTCGCCGTCCAGCTTCAGCTTGTCGATGCAGGCAAGTGCCTGGGAGGCGAAGGCCTCGTTGAGCTCGATCACGTCGATGTCGGCGACCTTGAGACCGGCCCGCGCCAGGGCCTTCTTGGTCGCCGCGACGGGACCGATGCCCATGATTTCAGGCTGGCAGCCGGCCACCGCGACGGCTTTTACGCGGGCCAAGGGATCGAGGCCGTTTCGTTCCGCGTAGTCCTCGCTTACCACCAGCACCGCCGCCGCCCCGTCGGTCAGGGGCGAAGACGTGCCGGCGGTCACCGTGCCGTTTTCGTCGAAGGCGGGCTTGAGATCGGCCAAGGCCTCCAGCGAGCTGTCGGGACGGATGCAGCCGTCGGTGTCGATCTTGGTTTTGCCCTTCCCAAAGGAGACGATCTCGGCTGCAAGATTGCCTTGCTCGCGCGCGGCGGCGGCCTTGACGTGGCTGGCCAACGCGAAGGCCTCCTGCCGGGCGCGGGACAGGCCGTATTTGACGGCGACGTTCTCGGCGGTCTCCCCCATGGGTATGTAGGCCTGGGGATACTTTAAATAGAGGCCCGGGTGGGGCAGCGGATTGAAGCCCATGACCGGCACCCGGGTCATCGACTCGACGCCGGCGCAGATGAACACCTCGCCGGCGCCCAAGGCGATGGCGCCGGCGGCCATGTGGATGGCCTGCATGGACGAGCCGCAGAAGCGGTTGACGGTGACTCCGGCGACCGATTTGGACAGGCCGGCGAGAAAAACGGTCAAGCGGCCGAGGTTGAGCCCTTGCTCGCCCTCAGGGAAGGCGCAGCCGAGGATCAGGTCTTCGACATCGGAGGGCTTGACGCCGGTTCTTTTCATCAGCCCCTTGACCACCAGCGCGGCCATGTCGTCGGGACGGATTTTCGCCAACTCGCCCTTGCCGGCGAAGGTGAAAGGCGAACGGGCGTAGCCGGCAATGACGGCGTTGGTCATGTCCACGAAACCCAAAGATCGTAAGGCTCGATGCACCGGCACCGGCCGCCGGTGATCGGGGTCGGCTCCTTGGCCGGCGCCGGCGCGGCCAACATGCGCTCGAAAGGATCATGGTGACACGACGACAACGCTACGGCGCGCCGGACGCGATCGATACGAAAAGGCAATTCCATGAATCCGTTTTCCTCGACGCGGCGGCGTTAGTCAAGTTGGAGCATGTCCATGCGGCAGCTCTCATTATTATTTTAGTACCATTTAATACCCGGTGTCATGGCCGGAAATTCGGTGACGGCCGGAAATTCGGTGACGGCATACTAATTTATATCTTGCCGCTTGTTTGGAAATGGCAAGGCTTTGAAAATTAGTATGCTGTCACCGAATTTCCATTCTTGAGAGCGAAGGTGAAAGGCGAACGGGCGTAGTGGCCGGTGATGACGGCATTGGTCAAGTTGGTCATGTCTTATGGCTCCGTTTCGGCGGCTCCGTCCCGGCCGTCCGACGGTTCCGCCGCCTCCCCGCTTTCAGCTCTTTCTTGGAGATTTTGCCGATCAGGGTTATGGGTAGGGTTTCGCGGAACTCGATGCGCCGGGGAATCTCGAACGGCGCCAGTTTGTCCTTGAGGAAAGCCCGCAATTCCACCGCCTTCAGGCTCTCTTTGTCCTTGAGCTTGACGAAAGCCTTGACGATTTCACCGCGATGGCGGTCGGCGACCCCGCAAACGGCGACTTCGGCGATGGCGGGATGAAGCTGGATCGCCTCTTCGACCATGCGCGGATAAACGTTGAAGCCGCCGCTCAGGATCAGGTCCTTGATGCGGTCGATGACGTAAAGATAACCGTCCTCGTCGAGGTGGCCGATATCGCCGGTGTGCAGCCGGCCGCCCCGCAAGGCATCGACGGTTTCCTGCGCCCGGTTGGCGTAGCCGGCCATGACTTGCGGGCCGGTGACGCAAATTTCGCCATGTTCGCCCAACGGCAAAATTCGATCGGGCCCGTCGCGGGCGACGATCTCGATCAGCGTCGCCGGCAACGGCAAGCCCACGGAGCCTGTCTTGTTGATGCCCGCGAACGGATTGACGGTGCATACCGGTGCCGTTTCGCTCAAGCCGTATCCTTCGACCAGGGTGCATCCAGTCATCTCCTCGAAGGCATTGCGCACCTTGGCGGGCAGCGGCGCGCCGCCGGAGATGCAATAAACGAGACTGGAAAGGTCTTGCTTGCCAAGGTCGTGGGCGGCGTTGAGCGCCGAATACATGGTCGGCACGCCAACGAAGATGGTCGGGCGCTCGCGGTCGATGGTCTTCAAGACCTCGGCCGTCTTGAAGCGCGGCAGCAAAATCATCTCGGCGCCAAGGCGCAAGCCCACATTCATCACCGCGGTCATGCCGAAAGCATGGAATAAAGGCAGTACACCAAGGATTTTTTCACCGCCCGGTTTGGTGCCTTGCGCCCACATTTCGACCTGGACCGCGTTGGCGTAAAGGTTGGCGTGGGTCAATCTGGCGGCTTTCGGCAGGCCGGTCGTGCCGCCGGTGTACTGCAGCACGGCGACATCGCGTACGGCATCGATTTCGGCTGGCTCGAACATGCCGTCGTTGTCGATCAGGCGGTCATAGCGCACATGCAGGTCGTCATCCGGAATGGCGGCGATCTCGCGGCGCCTGAGAACGGCAAAGAGGGCGTTCTCCGGAAACGGCAGGATGGCGGTCATCGAGCAGACAACGATCCTCTCGAGGCCGCCGCCGTCGGCGAGACGCTTCGCCACCTTCGGGTAGAGCGTCTTCATGGCGAGCGTCACCAGGATGCACATGCCGGAGTCGCGAATCTGCCGTTCGATCTCGCGTTCGGCGTAGAGCGGGTTGACGTTCACCACGGTGCCGCCGGCCTTGAGAACGGCATAAAAGCAGATCACGGCGTAAGGGCTGTTGGGCAGCATCAGTCCGACCTTGATGCCCTTTTGCACGCCCATGGCGCGGAATCCTTTCGCCGCCTTATCCACCAATTCGGCGATTTCACGATAGCGGTAGCGTCTGCCGCGGAAATTGACGCAGATGTTGTCGGGAAACGCCGCCGCCGCCTCGTCGAGCAAGGCGGGCAAGGGTTTGGGCGCGATCTCGGAGTGCCAGTCGATGCCCTCGGGATAGGCCTTTTCCCACGCCTCGGGAAGGTGCTCCGGGAGGTCCTCCAATTCCGCCTCTCGGTCCCGGCGAAGAAACCCCCGCACTCGGCGAACGGTTTTATAGAGGTTTTCGGCTAACGGTATTGGCATGGTTCGGTCCCCGTCGCGCCATTCTTAAAGCATGCCCGTGAGCTTATAGATAATTTTTTAGGAAATCCTCTACCGCTTTCACGGCGGCGGGTCGATACGGTGCCGCCAAAGAGCTCGGAAAACGGAATATTCCCAACCTGGTCCCCGCCTATGCCTATGCCGAGGGCTTCAAACGCTACGTGACGCAGGCGCTGGGAGTTCGCGAGGGCAACATCGTTGATCTTCGTGACGCTACGCAAGCGGACCTGATTTCGGTATTTGGTCGCAAGGGCCAATTCAAGGGACGGCTGTTCAACTGGGTCAAACCTGGACGATCCAACGTCACCATCTACTACTCGGGCCACGCCTCGCCGGTCTATATGAGGGCGAAAACCCTTAGCCTGCCCGCCAACGTCACGGTGATAGCCGCCGGGGGGGCAAGGGAAATGGCCTCATGGGAGAAAGACAAGTCGCACGGCCTGTTCACCAAATATTTCCTCTTGGGCATGTCCGGGAAAGCCGACGCGGCGCCATTTGGGAATGGTGACGGATCGGTCGGATATGATGAACTCAAGCGCTACCTGAAGGATACGATGTCCTATTACGCCAGGCGCTATTACGGGCGATTCGCGCTCGGCGGTGGGAGAGAATAGTCGATCCACGGGACGGACAACGGTCGCCCTTGACAGCCGTCGCGGACGGTGGCCTGTGGATGGTGGGCCGGCTCGGGAAAGTGGCCTTGTTCAGCCTCTCAAGAAAGTCATTCAAGGAGAGCCAATAATTATTCTTTCGAGAGATAAAAACGGCCATTCTTCCGAGTCAGGCGGCGGCGCCCGAGGTTCGCCCTCTTGGCGGCGGCCGGCGAAGCCGGCACGGCCTTGAATGCCGCCGATTGGGATGGCGGGCTCAACGGTATAACGGACGCTTTTCCCGGAATTCCCGGATGAACTTTTTTTTAAGGTTTCGGCCGATACGGCGCAGCAATTTTTGCGCCTTTGCCGCCACTGTCGAAAGCCATTGATTCCATTGCTTAAATAACCGGCGCGCTTCGCCCTGGCATTGATCCAAGGAAGGGTATCGGCGGAAGTCATTTTGGTCCTACCCTTGACTTCACGTTTTGGTTTTGTCACGCTATAGGGGTACTCGCCACACTGAATAGGTAACCTTTTATTAAGGGTCAGATGTCTTTGGTGTTCGGTAGTCGGTTCTTGGAGAGACATGCTCATTCCAACAGGCAGCCAAATAGGAGTTCCAACCAATGCCGAAAAAAATTACCCGGTTTATGAAACCGTTTTGGAAAAACGAAGATGGCGCCACGGCGATCGAATACGGGCTGATCGCTGCCCTAATCGCCGTGATTATTATCGCCGCCGTTACCTTTGTCGGCCAAGACTTGGGTAACATGTTCAACCAGGTCGCCAACAACATCTAGCCCATTTTTAATCATTAGGGGGTTTGCGGGGTCGAATTCGTCCGCGGGCCGTTTCATTATCGGGAACGGCCCCTAGTTTCGTGCCAAGGCCCCTTGAGAGCCTTGTTGGCGCCCAATCGCGAAAGCCGGTGTTGGCGGCGTGATGGTGTATTCGCGGCGGGAATATCCCGTAATAGCCATCACGCGCATCTTCGTGTGCCTATGTAGCGGACCTGAAACCCGCACATGGCGACGCAAGGGAGCGCCGGCTGCTTTCGCCTTAGGGGGCGATTCACGTTTCAAATTGATTCAATTTGAAACGATCCGCTCTACATCAATAAGTTAGAGCAAACTCTCCGGATTGATGGATCGCCTTTGGCGATTCCAATCAATCTGGATTTGCCCTAGGGCGGCAATAGCCAGTGGAAATCCTGCAAATCGTGCTCACCATCACCCAGGGGGTGGTTGTGGCATCGTTTCCCCTGCTTATGGCTTACGCGGTTGTCAGTGATTTTCGCTATTTTCAAATCCCCAACTGGCCGTCGGTCATCGTTGCCATCGCCTTTCTTCCCGCCGCCCTCCTGGGGGGAGTCGATTTTCTCGCTGTCGCCGTCCATTACGGAACCGGTTTGGCCCTTTTCGCCGGCGGGGCGATTTTGTTCGCCCGCGGCTTCATCGGCGGCGGCGACGTTAAATTGCTGGCGGCGGCGGGCGTTTGGATCGGATGGGCGGACATTGCGCCTTATCTGCTCCTCGTCGCCTTGTTCGGCGGCGCGGTGGCGCTGATCGTCCTTTGCCTCAGGCGGCTTGCGGACAGGCTGCCGTCCCTCGCCAGGGCGCCTTGGCTGCGGCAACATCTGGTCAAGGAGCAAGGCATTCCCTACGGCGTCGCCATCGGATTGGCGGCGATTTTCATGTTTTTCCGCTCCGCCGTGGTGCCGTGGTCGTGGACCGTCATGTTTTTCTGAGCGTCTTTTCGCGCCGGTAAAGGCTCGCCGCCGCCCATGCGCGAGGTGAGGGGGCTGCTACCCCGTGTCAATTAGCGTGTCTTCCATTTGGGCTCCGAAGAGGTCCGCGTTGGTGAGGCGGGCATTGTGAAGATCGGCGCCCTTCAGTTTCGCCTTGCGGAGATTGGCGCCATCCAGGTTGGCACTCCTGAGGTTGGCGCCGCTCAGGTTGGTGGGCCAGGAGCGGTGGGTCGGGGTACCGTCCTTGTCGCGTAGTTCGGTGGGGCCAAAGTTGGTCCGGCGCAAGTTGGTGCCCCTGAGGTCGGCGCCCTCCATGTTGGCGCCGCTCATATCCGCGTCCATCAAGTTGGCGCCCTTGAAGATGGCTTTCGAGAGATCGGCCATGGTGAACTCGATGGCGGCCAAGTTGGCGCCGCTGAAGTCGCTGCCGCGTGCCGTCGCCCCCCTCAGGTTGAAGCCGCGGAAATCGACGTGGTTGAAGTCGATCCATTGAGGTCGGCACGTTGGCCTTGGCTGCCGAACGAGGCTATCCAGGTGGCGTGCTCGTGCAGCACGGTTCGAACGTCGAGGTCGAGTTCGGAGAGGTCGCGGACCAGTTTCGCCCCATCCAGATTGGCTTGGCCGAGGTCGACGTCATCCAACTGGGCGCTGGCCAGCTCGGCATTCTCGAAGTTGCAGCCGTGCACGACGGCGCCCGCGAGGTTGGCTCCGCAGAGCTTGGTGTTGGAAAAATTGGCGCCGCTCAGATCGGCGCCCGTGAGGTCGACTCCGGACAGATTGGAATTCCTGAGATTGGCGGCGTTCAGGTTGGCCCCGGCAAGCGACGCACCGGTGAGGTCGGTCTGGATGATGCTCGCCCCTCCCAGACGGGCACCATTCAAATTAACCCCCGACAGGTCGGCCAGCGGCAATCCGTCCGGATCGTGGCTATGCCCAACTACGTCGAGCCCATCGTCCTTGTTGCTTATCAACAAGGTCCCGTCACGGAGGTTGGCGTCCTCCAGGTTGGCGTAATTGAACACGGTGCCGCGAAGGTAGGCGCCGCGCAGGTCGCAACCGCTGAGGTCGGCGCCGGTCAGGTTCGCATCGCACAAGTCGGTCGAGAACAGGTCCGCCTCCCGGAGGTCCGCCGCCACCAGGATTGTCTTGCAAAGGATGGCTCCCGTCAGCTTGGCGCGTTGCAGGTCGGCGCGGATGAAGTTGAAACCGGTGAGATCGGAGAGCGCCAAATCGGCGCGGCGGCCGCCTTTGTTACGGAGCCATTTTTGGTGATTGGCGAGAATATCCGCGACCTTCGCGGGTGTCACGACAACGATCAACTGAGGCATTGTCATCCCTGCTTCGAATTGCCCACCGAACACGCCACATCCACTTTCCCATATAAGCTTCCGATACTCCATAGATTCGAAGATCGAGGAAATTCGGTGACAGCAAGCGCCGCGCCTAACGGCGCCAGAGCCTTGACGATCAACCGAAGCTCGTTGGGCAGCCGCCTCTTGAAGACAATCCCATCCGCCCCGTCCGTCACAACGATTACGCTGTTGGTGGAATGCAATTCGATTCCACGGTAATATGTCATCTCGGTCTTCTCTTCAGGTCCTGGTTAAGCGGTTGCTCTTAACAAACTTCAACCAATGTACCGGTCGAGGAGAACGGCCTGGATGATTATCAGGTCTTGAATTTTGAATGGAGCCTCGGAAACACAACGGAAAACACGCGGGTTCGCCCATGATGCTCGCGGTCTCGTTTTTAACGAAACTGGCGAATTAGTCTACACGATTGCCCTTTAACCCCTAAGCCCATCGGGATGTATTCCCGCTTCCCCGGATTTAGCGCCGGGGATTTGGGACGCCAACCACTTGAACGAGGAGAAAATGATATGACCAGCGAACACACACCCGGACCTTGGCTCATCACGCCAGAGGGATATATCAGCACTGACGCGTACGGGTTCGTGCAAATTTACACACCTTTCCGCGAACACGCCTTTGGCCCCAATGCCAGCGACCCGAACCATGAAGAGTTTGAAATCGCCGCGGCCAACGCCCGGCTCATCGCCGCCGCCCCTGATACCGCCGCCGAGCGGGACCGCCTCAAAGCCGTCAACGCCAAATTGCTGGCAGCCATAGCCGCCTTACTTAATGGCATACAACACTGGAACGATACCACCAAAACGGAGCGTCTTGAAAGTGCCGCGGCCCAAGCCCGTGAAGTCATCGCCAAGACGAAGGGGACTCAACGATGACCGTCTTTATCAACGATCGAATCGGCAACGACCGCGCCCGCGCCCTTTTGTTTTCGATGTCGTAGGCCCCCATCCAGTCGGGGGACACCATACGCATTTGGATTCCTATTTTTTGTCTTTATGTAAGAAATTCGATGAAAACCACGGCTGCAAGGCATCTCATCGATTCTTCTTCTGTAATCGGTCGGTCGGGTCGAGTGGCGCGGGGGAATTTCACCCCCACGCTCTCACGGAACCGGACGCGGGCCTCTCGACTCATCCGGCTCTTACCGTCCAACCGCATGTCGGGTCGCCGCCCAATGAGGGAATAGCATCGGCTGCTCATGCATGATGCGTTGCAGCCAAGGCCGAGCCCGTCGCGGACGACGCCTCGGCTTCTTGTATTTCCGCATGGCCCACTTCGTCAGATACAAATCGAAGTGGTGGAGGACCCGGATAGCAGCCGACCTGTAATACGCCCCGTAGCAGTTCAACCAGCCCCGAAGAGCCGGAATGAATGTCCTTTTGCCAGGGCATCGAGGGATGTTTCGCTACGGTGGTGGAGTTGCCAGCCCCGCATCGTCTGTCGCACCGTCGCCGCCGCCTTGCGTCCCCCGCGGGACATCTTCCGCCGAAGCGGAAAGCTCTTAAATACCCTCCTTTTTCCGGGTGCTCAGGCGGCGGCTTCGCCGGCCTTGCCCCATTGGAACGTCCGTCCCGTCCACCCACATGCGGTGCAGGCTCAACGCCGCCTCGAACAGCAACGAGCGCACCATGGCGTCGCCGCACTTGCTGATCCGCCCCGAGCGCGAAATCTCGCCGGACTGGTACAGCCTTGGCATCAGGCCGAAGTCTCTTCCAATGAAACGTCCAATCCGGCAAAATACTTCATGGCTACTCCACCTTCATGTTTTTGGTGGCTGGACCATCCAGACCCCGTATTTAAAGCTCGGACAGTAGCCACCTTCCAAACCGATTACCCCATCTCTTTGGATCATGATGCTATAGACTCACATCGGCACTTTTACGGGACAGTAGCGCATGAGTATCTCTAAAATCCGAGGCTTGCTTTATCTCATCGCCCGGCTGTTGGGCGACGTCAACGCCGTCAGGAGGGGTACCGTCGGCAAGAGGATCGCCCGGCGGATCGCCGGCAAGGCTTCCGGTCGGCTTCTCCGGCGATTAATCAAATAGCTCCGCGCCGCCCGATCTTCCGCCTCCTCCTCGACGGGAACGTACTATAGCTTTAGATTGGGGCGTTCCAGGGAAGCAGGCCACCCGCGATCCACAGAGGACTGGTCATCACCACTTTGACCAGTTCCGGTTGGCGGGTGACGCCGGTCTTGTAGAAGATGGCCTTCAACGTGGTGCGCGCCGTTCCTTCGGTGACACCGAGTTCCGCCGCCGCTTCCTTGACGCTGTCTCCCGCAACCAAGCGTTCGGTCAGCCTCGCCTCGGAGCGGGTCAGCCCGAACAGGCGTCGCAGCTGTTCAGACGAGGTCTCCTGGGGGCGATTGGGGTCGGTGACGAACAGGATGCCGTATGGTTCGTCCAGCACGCCCATGCCGAAGCGTTGGTGGTTACTCCAGAGGGTGCTGATGATAACCTGTAGGGGCGGTTTTTCATCGGGACGTTCCAGGGTTATCGCTTCACCGGGAAGGATGGTGCCCTCGGCGGCGCTGTGAGTTGCTTTCTTGATGCAACTCAACATATGTCCCCGCTCCTCCCTGCGGGAAGCGGATAGAAGATTGTTATCGAGGACTAGGCCTCCATCCTTGGCGATGTTCCGTGCGATGTTGTTGGCGAAGCGGATACGACCGTCATCACGGACTATGACGATGCCTATGGGGATGTGATCGAGCGCCACCGCGAGGATGGGCAAAATCTGATTTATCGAATCTCCCTGGGCAATGGCTGTCCTCATGGGGGAAGCTAACCATCAATGCATGTCGGAAACGGTCGCCTTTAACCGTAGCGCCTCACCAGCCGTTCGTTCGCATGACCGTTTCTGGCATGCTGAACTGTTTTAATGGCCTCCAGCGAGATATTGCATCGAAGGAGGCATTGAAGCAGGCGGCGCATCGCCAACGCATTCGCCGACCTGAGGCGATCAGGGAACGTGGATAGTCGGACATAGAAAATAACCTCCAAGCCAATAGTTCATGATATGTTCCTATCATGCATTCGCTCGCCTGTCATCAAGATTTTGCGGTACCGAACGGTGAGGGATAAGACTTTTGCGTTTCACGGCGTTAATTTCTCCCCATTTCATCCCTCAAGTCACCGCGATCTGGCGCGAGGCCTTGACCGTTTCGCCCTTGTCGTCGGTCCAGGTGAAATCGAAAGTCCCGCTTTCGGTGACCCTTGCGTGGAAAGCGAAATAAGGATTGGCGGCGATCGCCCGATGCATGTTGGCGCTAAATACCTCCTTGCCGTTGAAGGAACAGACGAACTTGTTGATGATCATGCGCGGGATCAGCTTGCCCGTTTTCTTATCCTTTCGAATCCCGGTCTCCATATCATGGAAAATCAGGGTCTTGATTTGGATGACCTCTCCCTTTTTGGCCGTCTCGGGGACCTTCATGCGTGGTTTTGTAATAGCCATGACCTTATAACTCCTTGCCCCCCGTTCAGCCGCCGCAGCCGCCGATGGTGACCTTGACCATCTTTTTGGTGAAATAGACGGAGCCGTCGCTCATCACCGCCGCCGCCACCACGTTCTGGGTCTTGTGCAGACGCATGCGCGTGGAAATAACGGCCTTGCCGACGCTCGGCGACAAGTTGAAGGTGACCACGCCGGGGCGCGGATTGCCTTCGGCGACGACATGCACCGCCTTGACATAGTTGGCCTCGGTCATCGGGCTGTCGATGGAAATGGTGACCGGCACGGTGTTGCCGTCGTCGGCGATTTCCGGCAATTTCAGGAACACTTTGCCTTCCTGGGCGGTGCCGCCGCCAGTTAACTTCGACAAAGCCCGCGCCGCCGTTTCCGGCGTCGCCAGGACGTGGCGCGAAAACAGACCGCTCCCGGCGATAGCCAAGGCGCCCGCCGCCGCCGCCCTCAACACGTCTCGGCGGCCCAACAGGGCGGATTTATTCGTATTTTCGGTCATTTTCTGTCTTCTCCTCATTCCAGGGCGCTATTTGCCAGGGTGCCGGATCAGTTCCTTGAGGGCGCCGCCAAGGCTCCCCTCCTCCAGGTACTTCAAGCCGATGAAGCCGCCCAGTATGATCGACAGGAGGGCGATGACGGAGCCCAGGGCCAACGTCGAAAGGCCGGTGATCCCCTGGCCGATGGTACAACCGAGGGACAACACCCCGCCGATGCCCATGATGGCGGCGCCGGCGAAATGGCGGATCATGTCGGCGGCATCGGTAAAGGCCTCGACGCGGAAGGTCTTGGTGGCGATCGCCGTCAGGCAAGAACCGGCGATGACGCCGCCAACCGCCGCGACGCCGAAATTTATGGTCGAGCCGGTGAAGGTCATCAGGTACTGGATGCTTTCGCCGGAGGGCGCGACGAAGGTGAAGGAAGCGAGCGGCGTCGGTTCGAAATCGTCGTAGCCGAGGACGCCGGTGATCCACCAGCCCAAAGGAACCAGGGCGCCGATGATCAGGCCGCCAATGATGTTGCCGGGCGAGGCGCGGAATTCCACGTCCTTGAAACAGTACGCCAGGATGGCGGCGGCGAAAACGGCGGTCACTGCCCAGCGCGTCCAATCGGTGTCGGCGCCGAGAACGGCGGCGGCCATATCGGCCATGCCCTGGGAATCGAGCCCGCTTTGCTTGAGATCGACATTGGCCAGGCTCTCCATCTCGACACGCGCCAGGCCGGTCAGTCCGCGCAAGGTCATATAGGCGAATATGCCCATGATGACGATCACCATCACCGATTTCAAATTGCCGCCGCCGATGCGGACCAGGCCTTTGTTGGCGCAACCGCCGGCCAGGGTCATGCCGAAACCGAACAAAAGGCCGCCGATGATGGCGCCCAGCCAGCCAAAGTTGGCGGTCAGGTAAATGGACTGATAAATATCGACGACTTTGAAGCCGTGCAGCGCCTGGGTGCCGATCATGGCCACCGCCATGGCCAGAAGCCAAGCACGGAAGCGCCGGAAATCCCCCATGAAAACGATATCGGACAAGGATCCCATGGCGCAGAAGTCGGTCCGGTTCGCCGTCGCCCCGAAAAGGATTCCGGCGGCGAACCCGGCGCTGGCGACGACAGTAC
>DUZD01000013.1 GCA_013349695.1 Rhodospirillaceae bacterium | reverse complement strand
TTTTCCGACATTGTCCTCGACCGGCACAATCGGCCCCCAGTACGTCGACAGTCCCGGCGAGCGCACCCGGCTACAAGACCAAGACCACAAGGTCTGGAGCCGGACGGGTATCACCGCCGGCGTGACAGCCACCCAAAACCTGTTCAACGGCTACAACACCGCATCTTTGGTGAAGACGGCGCGGTTGACCAAGGAGATCGCCGAGCTGACCCTGAAAGGAACGCGTCAGAACATCCTCTTCGAAGGGACCAGCGCCTATATCGACGTTTTAAGGCAGATGCGGCTGATCGATTTGGCCCGCAACAACGAAATGACCATCCAACGCCAGTTGAATTTGGAGGACGAACGGGTGCGGCGCGGCTCGGGCATCGCCGTCGACGTCCTGCAGGCCAAGTCGCGGCTGCAGCTGACGAAAGAGCGCCGGGTGAATTTCGAGGGAGCGTTGGAGGACTCCGTCAGCCGGTATTTTCAGGTTTATGGCCATGCTCCCAACCTCGAAACCATAACCGACCCCGTGCCGCCGGTTGAAATGATTCCGAGCGAATTGGAAAGAGCCATTGACATCGCCCTGGTGGAAAACCCGGCCCTGGACAATTCCAACGCCACGGTCGAGGTGGCGCGGGAACGGCGAATCCTGGTAAAGTCCGAGTATTTCCCGTCTTTTGACCTAGTCGGTACGTGGAATTTCGAGAAGAATAATAACACCGTCATCGGCATCCGCCGCGATTATTCCGTTGCCGTTCAGAGCTCATGGGATCTTTTCACCGGTTTTTCGACCAGCGCCGGCATGATGCAGGCGGCCTATGACTACCGGGCGAGCAAGGACAACCACGACTTTGTCGCCAGAAAAGTGGTGGAACAGACGAAACTGGCCTGGCAAGCCCTGCTCACCACCCGGCTGCGGCTGGAGCTTTTGGAAAACGCCGTCAACATCGCCGGCGAAGTCTTCGATTCCCGCAAAAAACTGCGCGAAGCCGGCAAGGAAACGGTGATCAACGTACTCGACGCCGAAAACGAGGTCATCAACGCCCAGATCAACTTCACCTCCGCCTCCTACGACGAACGCCTCGCCGTCTATCAGCTGCTGCAAGCCATGGGCAGACACTCAACACCGTTCATTTGGGCCTGCCGGAATACTGACGCGGCTTCGCCTGGAGAGTTTGTAATATCGGCAAAAGTCCGGGCAGGCCGGTGCGAAAAGGCGTCGGACTATCCTCCCGGCGCCATTGCGGCTTGTAATATTTCCTGACATGGTTTAATTTATTGGCCAACGGAGCGGGGGAAAGTAGGTTTTCTGAGTAAATCCATAAGGTTTCTCGGGCCTAAAAAAAATAAGCCGTCAACGGCAACCGAGGGAGGACTCGGTTCTCGCCATGGAAGTGCGAGAGCCGAGAAAAACATTTAAGTCGTCCCCCTCCCATAAAATTCGGTTTCGCGGTATTCCGTTTGGGAATCCGCAAGGCGTGAGATGTCTCTCGGTTTTTTTGGGGACTTACGCATGATCGGTTCAAGCCGATTAAGTGCGTGGCGGAAGGAGAGACGCCAGTGCCATGGTTAACATGAAAAAGCTTCCGCTTCATCTGATTTTGGGGAATGCCGCCGGTGATGGCGAGGCGGGCGGATCGGTGGGAATTCACGGTTGAAGCTGGAACGGGATAGCTCTTTAAACCGCCGGGGAACGAAGGCACTCGGCAAAACTTTTTTGATTTTCATGCTCAACAACTGAGGAGGGGTTTTTCAAGATGAAAAACAACCTTGAAACACCAGGCGCAACGCCAAAGGATCAAGCGGACGGTGCCGACCTCGAGGCCGCCGAGGTGGAGATCGACACGGCCGAGCCCGGGGAGTCCCGGGAAACGCAACCTCCCATGGGAGATTTCGATCGATTAGCCTACCAGTTCGGCGTTGGCGGCCACGGGCTTAACATTGCAAAGTACATTTTCGTCTTGTTTGGTGTTCTTGTCGGCGTTGCCGGACTGGTGGTTCTTGGTGTGGTGCTCAACATTTTCATTATACCCTAGCCGGCATTTCCCACCGCCTCGGCGTGCCCTGGCTTGATTCTTGAATTTTCAGAACATTTTCGTTCCCTGGCCATACGTTCCTTAATTGGCGGCGGTCCCGAAAAGTCCGGAAAATTCAATTCTCTTCGCCATGCCCATCGGCGGGAAACGCGGGCTGGCGTCAAAAAGTTTTGTCTCGGGCGCCAAAGGAACCAACCCATGAAAGGGAGAGAGTGAAATGGCCGGCAGCCGCGGTTGGCTGTTCTTTTATCCTGTTGGTTTCACCTTTGTTCGTCCGTCGGAAATTCTGGCCCACGATCATCGTCTTGCCGCCTTCGAGGATCGGGGCGTCAAGGTTGCGGGCGTTTCCGTGGATTCCCATTTCACCTATCTTGCGCGGAAGAACAAGGCGAGGTCTGTCCCGCCGGTTGGAACAAGGGCGGCGACGGCATGACCCCAGCCCCGACGGCGTCGCCGAGTACCTTTCCAAGAACGCCGGCGAGCTGTAAGGGCGGCGCCCCCGCCCCCTTGCGCCAGCCATGAACACAGCTTCCCAGTACAACGCCACCGTCATGGCGCGCATCGACATTCAGCCGCGGCTGACCATCTTCCAGGTGAAACCGGACGATCCGGATTTCACCTTCACGGCCGGTCAGTACACGACGCTTGGGCTGCTGGACGAAGAGTCCGGCAAACTCGTCAAGCGCGCCTACTCCATTACCTCGGGCAGCGTCACCCGGGAGTATGTGGAGTTCTATATCAACCTGGTTTCGGACGGCGCGTTGACGCCGCGCTTGTTCTCAACCGCCAGCGGCGCCCGCATCTTCATGGGGGCCAGGGCCAAGGGGGTGTTCACCATCGGCGAGGTCGCCAAGGACCAGAACCTGCTGATGGTGGCCACGGGAACCGGCATCGCCCCCTATATCAGCATGCTGCGCTCACATGTCATAGACAACCCGGGCCAGCGCGTCACCGTGCTGCACGGGGCCAGCTATTCGTGGGATCTCGGCTTCCGCAACGAGTTGGAGGAGCTGGACAGCCGGAACGACGGCTTCTCCTACGTGCCGGTGGTTTCGCGCCCCAAGGAGAGCTATCACTGGAAAGGCATGGAGGGGCGGCTCCCGGCGTGGCTTGAAAATCCCGACTTGGCGAAGGAGTGCGGCTTTGAAATCGACCCCGAGAACACCCACGTGTTCCTCTGCGGCAACCCTGGCATGATCAAGGACGCCACGGAAATCCTCACCAACAAGGGCTTCAAGGCCGGCAAACGCAAAGAGCCGGGAAACCTGCACATGGAAAAGTTTTGGTGATATCCGTCCTTGCCCCGAGCTCGCTTTGGGGCCGCCGCTTTGCGAGGACATGCCCGAGAGGAACCGCCGCGCGCATCCGGGTCGAAAGCACCCCCAACGAAGGCTCGCGGTTTCATTTTACGCCGCCCATTGAGCCCGGGCGAAACCATAGCCTTTCCTGAAAACTTTCCCGGAGCGATTCTTGACGGGCAAGCGGGAAACGATGAGAGTGCGGATGGCCTCTCCGGCGGCCGCCGATTCCCGGCGGCGTCCCGGTTTCGGCGCAAACTACCCGTGCAAGGTTGGCTTTCATGACTTTGGTTCCGCGCAGACTCCTTCGCCTGCTGTTGGATGCGTCCAGGGATTTGCTGCCGATCATGCTGGTCATCGCCTTCTTTCAGGTGGTGGTTTTGCAACAACCCTTTCCCAGTCTGGGCGGGGTCGCCGCCGGGTCTTTGTTGGTGATCCTGGGGTTGGCCCTGTTCGTCCAGGGTCTGGAGATGGGCCTGTTCCCCTTGGGCGAGGCCATGGCCGACGCCTTCGCCCGCAAGGGCAACCTCACCGCCCTTTTGACTTTCGCTTTCTGCTTGGGTTTTGGAACCACGGTCGCCGAACCGGCCTTGATCGCGGTCGCCGGCAAGGCCGCCGCCGCCGCCAGCGAGGCCGGCGCCATCGCCGATAGCGGCGAGGCCCGCGGGACTTACACCTTGTACCTGCGCCTGACCGTCGCTTGCTCGGTGGGGACGGCCTTGGTGTTGGGGGTGTTCCGGATCCTCAAGGGATGGCCTATCCAATATCTGATCGTCGGCGGCTATCTGCTGGTCGTCGCCTTGACTTTTTTCGCGCCGCCCGGAATCGTCGGCATCGCCTATGATGCCGGCGGCGTCACCACCTCGACCATCACCGTCCCCCTGGTCACCGCCTTGGGCGTCGGTCTTGCCGGGTCGATTCGCGGGCGCAACGTCATGGTCGACGGCTTCGGACTGATTGCGTTGGCGAGCTTGACACCGATGATTTTCGTTCTGATTTTAGGAATGGTGGCTTGAGATGGAGGCCGGGCTGGGATTACTGCATCATACCCTGACGACAACCTTGGCGACAGTGATCGACGTCGCACCCATCGTCGTCATCCTGTTCGGCTTTCAATTCGTGGTGCTCCGCAAGCGCCCACCGAACCTGAAAAAGATTCTCATCGGCTTTGTTTATGTTCTCGCCGGACTGTCCCTGTTCCTGGTCGGACTGGAGGAGGCCTTGTTTCCGTTGGGCGAGACCATGGCCGCGCAATTGACGGCGCCGGCATTCATATACGGGCCCGGGGGCGGCGGCGGCGGCGAGCATTTCAGCCATTGGTACGATTACTTCTGGGTTTATGTATTCGCCGCCGCCATCGGTTTCGCGACGACGGTGGCCGAGCCTTCGCTGATCGCGGTGGCGCTCAAGGCCGAGAATATCTCGGGCGGCGCCGTCAACGCTTTCGGTCTACGCATGGCGGTGGCCGTCGGGGTGGCGGCCGGGGTCGCTCTGGGCGCTTTCCGCATCGTCACCGGAACACCTCTCCCCTTTTATATCACCGCCGGATACGTGGTCGTCATTCTGCAGACGATGCGAGCTTCGAAGACGATCATCCCGTTGGCTTACGATTCGGGCGGCGTCACCACGTCGACGGTGACTGTGCCGGTGGTGACGGCCCTTGGCCTTGGTTTGGCGTCGACCATTCCGGGGCGCAGTCCGTTGATCGATGGATTCGGATTGATCGCATTCGCCAGCTTATTTCCTATAATGGCGGTACTGGGATACGCTTCGCTGATGTTCTGGTGGCGGCGCCGTCGAGACGTCGGCGGCAAGTCGACGAATGCCGATGGCGGGGAGGATAGGACGTAAATGAACCTCAAACTGATCATGGCCCTGGTCGCCGACGAAAAGACCGCGGCCGTCATGGACGCCGCCCGCCAAGCCGGGGCGACTGGAGCGACCATCATCACCAGCGTTCGCGGCGAGGGTTTGAAACCGGAAAAAACCTTTTTCGGCCTGGACCTCAGCGCCCAGCGCGACGTTCTGATGTTTCTTGTGGCGGAACCGCGGGCGCGGGAGATCCTGGAGACCATCGCCGCCGCCGGCCAGTTCGACGAGGAACCGGGCGCCGGCGTCGCTTTCCAGATTGAAATCGAGGACGCCGTCGGCTTGACCACCCAGGCCCCCACCATCATGGACGAGATCGAGGAAGAGATATGAGCGAGCCGCGGCACATCAACATCGGCGACATCATGACCAGGGAAATCCGAACGGTCGGCAGAATGGCAACGGTCCAGGAGGCCATGGAGCTGATGCGCGACGCCGGCGTCAGTTCCCTGGCGGTGGAGCGGCGCGACGAAAGGGATGAATTTGGCCTGCTTGTCGTCTCCGACATCGCCCGCGAAGTGATCGCCGAGAACAAATCTCCGGAGCGGATCAACGTCTACGAGATCATGTCCAAGCCGGTGCTCACCCTGCCCGTGAACATGGAGGTCAAATACGGGGTTCGGCTGCTGGTGAAGTTTCAGTTGTCCCGCGCCCTGGTGGTTGACGGCAAGCGCACCCCCGTCGGCATCGTCACCTTGCGCGACATGGTCCTGCGCCACACCAAGAGCGAAGGGAATTCTTCTTTTGTGAGCGGAAGCGGCCGTGAAAATTCGCCATGAGCGATGAGCAAAGCCCTCCTTGCGAGGCCCGCGGGCTTATCCGCCGGGCCCGTTCGGCGGCGCTGGCAACGGCCCTGACGGTAAGACGCAAAAGCCCGCAAGCGGGCAAGCGCCGGCGGCAACAGGCCCAAGACTGGCCCTACGCGTCGATGGTGACGCTCGCCTGCGACGGCGACGCGAGCCCGTTGCTATTATTTTCCGATATCGCCGACCACAGCCGCAACCTGAAAACCCTTGAGCGCGCCTCGTTGCTCATCGAGGCGGCGTCCGGGTTGCCCAATCCGCAGACCGGCCCCCGCGTGACGATCATGGGCCGTATCGAAAAAACCGACGATCCCCATCATGCCCGCCGCTTTCTCGCTCGTCATCCCGGCGCCAGGATGTATGCCGGTTTCAGAGATTTCAATTTTTATCGGATGTCGGTGGAACGGGTCCATTTTGTCGGCGGTTTCGGCAGGGCGGTGTGGTTCCAGGGCCGCAAGTTCCTTCTTGACGCAAAATCCTCGGCGGCGATCGTCGCCTGCGAGGAAGATGTCTTGGCCCACATGAACAAAGATCACGCCGAGGCCGTCGCCCTATACGGGCATCGACTCCTTAGCCGCCGCGGCAAGACCTGGACGATGATTGGCGTCGATCCCGAAGGAGCCGATCTCAGGCTCCGCGGCACCTATGCCCGCCTTGATTTCGCCAAGCCGGTGCGGGACCGGGATTCGTTGCGGGCGGAACTGCTGCGCCTGGCCCAAAAGGCGCGCCGATTGGCGGCCGGGTGCTAGTGATTCACCCCGTCGCTGCCACGGGGCGAGGGACTTGGGGAGTTATCCTCGGGGCGCGCCTCGTACCACGGGGCCTCGGCGCGGAAGCGGCTGATGTTACCGAAGTTGTCGCCGGGACTCCGGCGTCGAAAAAAAACCCAGTTTTGGTTGCCTGATGGATGGCCGTTTAAAAGACAATATCGATCCTTGCCATTATTGGTACGTCTAATTTGTCGCCGCTGTTGTTGGTATCGGTAAACGATCTTACCCCACTAATATCGCCGTCGCCTTCGTCAAGGTCGCCCGCGTACTTCAAACCCGTTTCCATTCCAACAGCGATATTGGGACCAGCATCGAAGCGGAAACCCAAGCCAAGCGCGAGGGTGTAGGTAAGGCTCGAATCATAGAATCTGATATCATCGGCCCTGATAGCAGTAGCTTTGTGTAACAAATTGATGTTGATTTCATCGACCTGTTTCAATCCGACGCTACCAGATACATAGGGACGAAACTGTTTCCCAGGTCTGAAAAACTGTCGATAACCACCGTCAATTCCATATTCGCTGTAATTATCAAGCTTGCCGGTGACTACCGTATTTACGGCCACGGCGGTTCCGTTGATGGTGCCCGCGGTATCTATATTAATCGCGTCAAACTCATTGGAACTTGCACTGGTATAATGAACGCCGCCAAAGACCTCCGCGGTTGACGTCAGGCCATAACTAACATTTGCGCCAATAGAAGACGGCTGGTTATAAACATCAGCGAAATCCTGAGAAGGAGCGGTAAATGCAATACCATCGGCATAAGTGGAGCTACCGATATTAATCGCTCCGGCAACAGTCTCCGTTGCCGATTCGGCCCAATTTCCTCCTACATCGAAGTCCGTGCCAAGCACTCGCGCGACAGAGAATTTTCCCTTGGTTGGAACATCCCGCATCGCGATTGCGTTTTCAAGATCAGCCGCCGACGTTTGTCCTGGAATCCATATTGCAGCTATAAATGCAAAAGCTATGAGGTTGTTTTGTTGATTCCTCATTACCTGCCTCCCTAACCTCTTAAATTTTAGTTAAGCCAGCATACCTCGGAAAAAACGACTTTGCACCTCCTATATGTGATGTTAATGCAACTTTTTTTCTAAACGTTGTAATTATACCACCATGGCGGTGCCGTAAGATTGGTGGAAAATCGGCGTAAGCTCCTGATTGCAAAGCTTTCAGAAAGGCGGTTCGCGGCCGCCAAAAAAAGCTTACGCCATGGAACATTTCACGGCATTTTTGTCACCTATTGTATTTTCCGGCGAGGATTGGTTCGATCCCCTGGAGGATGCGATCCGCTTTCGCGTCCGAGCCTTCATCGAGGCGATGGCCGAGGAGGAAGCGGAAGCGCCGATTGGCGGCAAAGAGCGCTAGCGGGTAGACGGGGGCGAAAATCAGCCGCCAAGTTCGCCGGCAAAGAGCGGAACACCGGCAAAAAATCTTGGTTTTCCTTGTGTTCGCGCCTATATCTGGTAAAACCATCGGCGCAAGCATGCCGTCCGGCGGCGGCGCTTGCGGCGGACCATCAGCGACGGTTTCCAGGAGCTAAGGAATGACCCTAACCGGCGAGGACTTCACCAATAACGGCAGACTGCTGGCTTGGGTGGACGGGGCGGCGGACCTCTGCAAGCCCGACCATATTCACTGGTGCGACGGCTCGCAAGAAGAATACGACCGTCTTTGCCGGGAAATGGTGGAGGCCGGCACCTTAATCAAACTGAACGAGCAAAAGCGGCCGGATTCATACCTGGCCCGTTCCGATCCCTACGACGTGGCGCGGGTCGAGGACCGCACCTTCATCTGCACGGAAAAGGCCGAAGACGCCGGGCCGACCAACAACTGGGCCGATCCGAGCGAGATGAATCACACCCTGAGTGGGCTGTTCGACGGCTGCATGCGTGGCCGTACCATGTACGTCTGCCCGTTCAGCATGGGGCCGCCGGGATCGCCGCTCTCCCGCATCGGCGTGCAGATCACCGATTCCCCTTATGCCGTCGTCAACTTGCGGATCATGACCCGGATGGGCGGGAGGGTGCTGGCGGCTTTGGGGGCGCGCGACTTTGTCCGTTGTCTGCATTCGCTCGGCGCGCCGTTGCAACCGGGACAAAAGGATGTTCCCTGGCCGTGCAACGAAAGCAAATATATCGTCCACTTTCCCAAGTTTCGCCAGGTCTGGTCGTTCGGCAGCGGCTATGGCGGCAACGCTCTTTTGGGCAAGAAATGTTTCGCCCTTCGCATCGCCTCGGCGATGGCCCGGGACGAAGGCTGGATGGCCGAACACATGCTGATCGTCGGCCTGGAATCGCCCGAGGGCGAGAAAACCTACATCGCCGCCGCTTTCCCCAGCGCTTGCGGCAAGACCAACCTGGCGATGCTGGTTCCGCCCGCCGGTTTCGACGGCTGGAAAGTGTATACCGTCGGCGACGACATCGCTTGGCTCAAGCCGGGCATCGAGGGAGGGCTGCGTGCCATCAATCCGGAAACCGGCTTTTTCGGGGTCGCTCCGGGCACCTCCATGGCCTCCAATCCGACGGCCATGCGGACCCTGACCAGGAACTGCTTTTTCACCAACGTCGCGCTGACCGATGACGGCGATGTCTGGTGGGAAGGCATGGACGACGACCCGCCGGCCCACGCCATCGACTGGCGGGGAAACGATTGGACCCCAGAGAGCGATAGCCCGGCGGCGCATCCCAATGCCCGCTTCACGGCGCCGGCCAGCCAGTGCCCGAGCATCGATCCGGACTGGGAAGCCCCGCAAGGAGTGCCGATCAGCGCCTTTATCTTCGGTGGCCGCTTGAGCACCACCTTTCCCCTTGTCTTCCAGTCCTTCGACTGGACGCACGGGGTTTATCTGGCGGCGACCATGGGCTCCGAGGCGACGGCGGCGGCCGTCGGCCAGGCGGCGATCCGCCGCGATCCGATGGCGATGCTGCCGTTCTGCGGCTACAATATGGCCGATTACTGGCACCACTGGCTGAAGATGGGAAACGACATTGCCCAGCCGCCGCTGATTTTCCGGGTCAACTGGTTCCGCAAGGACGAAAACGGCAAGTTCATGTGGCCCGGCTTCGGCGACAACTTGCGGGTCCTGAAATGGATCGTCGATTGCGTTCACAACCGCGCCGAGCGCGTCGAAAGCCCTCTTGGCTTCATGCCTCGCCACCAAGACCTCAACTGGCAGGGTATGGACTACGATGCCGAGACCTTCTATCGCCTCATGGCCGTGGACCGGCAAGCGGGCATGGCCGAGGCCGAAGACCAGAAGGAACTGTTCGGCCGTTTCGGCGACCGCCTGCCCCGGGAATTGGAAACTCAGCGCCGGCGTCTGATCAAACGCCTCGACCGGGCGCCGCCGGTGTGGGAACTGGAGCGGCAATAACCTCCGCCGTCAGTCGGCCTGGCCCGCCGCTTTCAGTTGCGCCAAGCGATCCTTCATGGCCTCGGTGAGGAGATCGTGCAGTTCCGGGCTGACATCGAGCAGTTGCCTGAAGTCGACAACCTCCAGGATTAAAAGCTGGCATTCCGTGACGGCGGTGACGGTGGCGGTGCGTTTCGATTCCGTCAGCAGGGCGATCTCTCCGAAAAAACCGCCGGCGGCGAGGCGCCGAGGTTGCGGCGGCACCTCAACCTCAACCTCGCCGGAGACGATGAAGTACATGGAGTGAGCGGCTTTGCTCTGTTTTACGATGGTATAGCCCGGAGGCACCTTTTTCGGATGCAGCAGGTTGGCGATCTCGGCGATGCGCAGGGCGTCCAGGTGGGAGAACAAGGGGGTTCCAGCGACCAGGCGCCAGGTCAATATGAACTCTCGCTTGCGGATTTCACGGGAGAAACCGGTCGCCAGGATGCCCGTCGGCAAAGCGAACATGCCGATGCCGAGAATCATGATGACGGCGCCGAAGAGCTTTCCTCCCAGGGTCGCCGGGGTGACATCGCCATATCCGACCGTGGTCAGCGTCGCCAACGCCCACCACATGGAGTGAGGGATGCTGGCAAAGGCTTCGGGCTGAGTCTTTTTTTCCAGCAAGTAGACGAAGCTTGCGGCGAACACCAACAAGATCGCCATGACCAACACCGCCGCCCCCAGCGTCCGGCTTTCGCTCCTGATGACGGTGGCGAAACTTTCCAAGGCCGGGGAATAGCGGGTCAACTTGAGCAGCCGCATCAGCCGGAAGATGCGCATGAATCTGAGATCGATGGTCAGGAACATGCTCAGGTAAAACGGCAGGAAAGCGACCAAGTCGATCAGCGCTCCCGGCGTTAGGGCGTACTTGAGCCGGGCGATAATGGGATGGCCGCCGCCGGCGATTTTGTTCTCGGTGCAGACCCACAAGCGCGAAAGGTATTCGATGGTGAAGATGGTGACGGAGAAGACCTCGAATCCGAGGAAAAAAGCGCCATACGCCAGGGCCAGTTCCTCAACCGTTTCGAGGATGACCGCGAACACATTGGCGAGGATCAGGACAATCATGAAGCGGTCGAACCAGCGGCCTTCCCAGTCGCCCGGCTCCGGGGATTCGATGATCTCGAAAATGCGTGTTTTCAAAAGCGCGGTCATGACGAGCGCCTAGGCTCGCACGACCGCCGCCCAGATCAATGCCGCCCAGCCAATTATAAGGCATACGCCGCCGGCGGGCGCGGCGTTGATATCGGGAATGGTCCCGATCAGGCCGATAGCGTAAAGGCTGCCCGAAAAAAGGACGATGCCGATGGCGAAAGCCAAGCCGGCGATGCGAATGGCGATGGCGCCGCTGCCTTGACGGCCCGACTCCCCGCTTTCCGCCGTCTGGCGAGACGCCAGCCAGGCCACCGCCAGCAACGCCAGGGCGTGCCACATCTGGTAGTCGGATCCCATCAAGAAGGTGTCGCGGATAACGGGGTTGGAGACTTCCAGCCAATGCCAACCATAGGCTCCCGCCGCAACCGCCAGCAAGCCATTCAAACCGCCGAGAAAAAGCCATATCCGCATGGTAATGCCCTACGCGAGGATTTCAGATCGATTGCCGCGAATGCCCTATCCGCCTTCCGCCACCGGGCATACGCCATCCATGCATCCCGGCCCGCCACAAGGAGGCTCGGGAAACCTGGCGGGAGACTTGGCGCCGGAGTTGACATGGGGCGCCATCACGCTCTTGGCGACCTTTCCATCGCCGCAATCGGGGCAAGCAATCTCGCCGGCTCGCGCCTTGTTTTCGTAATCGGAAATGGAATCGAACCATTCCTCGAAATTATGGCCTTTGGAACAATGGAGCGTGTAAACGATCATCACAAAAAATTCTTCCCTTACGAGGGCTTTATACCCTTCCCCGCCTTCCGAGTTAACCGATTATTGAAGATTGCGATGTTGTAATGACTGGCGGCGATAGGACACCCGAACCGGCATGACGCATAATTCCATGGTTTTCGATCCGAGAGACACAGCCTTGCCGCTCTTGGCGCCGGGCATTTTGTTGTTGATGGGATACGCGCTTTTGTCCGGCATCGGCTCGCTGCCGTGGTCTTGGCGGGCGGGATTGGCCCTTGCCCCTTATGCCGTGCTGGCCGGAGGCCTCGTCGTCAGCTGCGTCTTCCATTGCGGGCGGGCGGTTTATTCACTGTTGCTGGTGGCCATTGGGCATTGGTTGCTGGTGGAATACTTTGCCGGCGGCTGGCGTGGCGGCGTCGCCGCCGACATCGTCTATGCCGCTTATTGCGATCTCCTCCCCCTCAACTTGATTTTGTTTGCTTTCCTGAAGGAACGCGGAATCCTGACTCCGCTCGGGCTCAACCGTTTCGCCCTCATCGCTTTACAAGTCGCGGCCGTCGCCTTGATCGCCGGGGCCGGAACCTGGCTGGAGGCATCGGCGGCGGAAACGCTTCGGGAAGCCGCCAGCGGAATGCTCCATGCGCGGCTTTTGCCACCGTCTTTCGACTTCTGGACGCATTTGCCGCAGCCGGCCATTCTGGCTTTCGCTTTCGCTCTCATAGGGTTGCTTGCGCGCCTCGTCATGACCCAAGCGCCCCTGGAGGGCGGTTCGTTGGGAGCCTTGGCGGCGGCGGCGGTGGCTCTCCATATGGTCGGCCAGGGGCCGGCGCCAACGGTATTTTTCACCATTGCATCGCTGATTTTGTCTCTTGCCGTGATCCATGATGCCTACAGGATGGCTTTCCTCGATGACTTGACGGGCTTGCCGGCGCGGCGGGCGCTGAACCGGCAAAAAAAGAATCTCCGAGACCATTACGCCATCGCCATGCTCGACATCGATCATTTTAAAAAATTCAACGATACCTATGGCCACGATGTCGGCGACCAGGTTTTAAAGATGGTCGCTTCGCAGCTCAAAAAGGTTACCGGCGGCGGCAAGCCGTTCCGTTATGGCGGCGAGGAGTTCGCCATCCTGTTCGCCGGCAAGGGGACAGAGGAAACCTTGAGGCACCTGGAGGATTTACGGGCATCCGTTGCCGCCTCGAAGTTCAGGCTTCGTGACAAGAACAGGCCTGAAACCAAACCAAATGGCGGCGAGACGCCAAGAGACGGCGGCGGCGAAACATCGCGCCACCGACAAGAAACGTCGGTTGGAACGGCTCGGATCGGCGTTACGATCAGCCTCGGCGTCGCCGAAAGGAATGGCGGCGACAGCACTCCCGACGGGGTGCTCAAAGCCGCCGACCAAGCTCTTTACCGAGCCAAAAACGCCGGCCGCAACCGAATCGGCAAATGATCCGCGGACTTTAACAACTTCGAGCGCCGGGAACGTAAAGAGCCCAGCGAGATCGTGCCGGTGCGCAAGGGTGAAATCCCCATTGAAAAAGGGTTCATCCGGGAATTCCGGGAAAAGCGTCCGTTATACGTGGAGCCTGCCATCCCAATCGGCGGCGGCGGTTCCCAGGGTCTTCGGCAGTGTCGCCGTATCACCCTCGTCGGCCAAATGAAGGACCGTCGAGCCGCGAGGAGTCTCCCCAAAAATCCGCCGTTCCACTTGCAAACGGTGGATTCCATTGTCATTTTAATAGCTTGGGCATTTCAGGCTTCGGTTTTTGGGGAATGTCCTGTTAAGTTTCATTCTTGTAAAAAGCTTATCCCCTTGCTTCCGGCCGGATCAACATTTTGTGTTCTTATGGCTCGTCGCGGCTTTCCTCCCCTCCGCGTTGCTCTGCGTCCTTGACGTTTAATCTTAACGTAATGGACGCGGAGGGACGCGGAGGAAAAGGAGGTGCGATGAACTCCGGCGAGCCTCGTGATATTGTGGCACCGGATGCAAGGGGATAAGCCTTTCTTGTAATATTTCTTGACATGGTTTATTTCGTTGGCGAATAGAGCGGGGGAAGGTAGGTTTTCCGAGTAAATCCATAAGGTTTCTCGGGCCTGAAAAATAAGCCGTCAACGGCAAGCCAGGGAGGACTCGGTTCTCGCCACGGAAGCATGAGGGCCGAGAAAAACATTTAAATCGTCCCCCTCCCACAAAGTTCGGTTTCGCGGTATTCCGTTTGGGAATCCGCAAGGCTTGTAGTGTCTCTCGGCTTTTTGGGGACTTACGTATGATCGGTTCAAGCCGATTAAGGGCATGGCGAAAGGAGAGGCGCCAGTGCCAAGATTAACGTGAAAAAGCTTCCGCTTCATCTGATTTTGGGGAATGCCGCCGGTGATGGTGGCGCGGGCGGATCGGTAGGGATTCACGGCTCAAGCTGGAACGGGATAGCTCTTTAACCGCCGGGGAACGAAGGCACTCGGCAAAACTTTTTTGATTTTCATGTTCAACAATTGAGGAGGGGTTTTTCAAGATGAAAAACAACCTTGAAACGCCAGACGCAACGTCAAAGGATCAAGCGGACGGTGCCGACCTCGAGGCCGCCAAGGTGGAGATCGACACGGCCGAGCCCGGGGAGTCCAGGGAAATGCAACCTGCCGATGGAGGTTTCGATCAATTACTCAGCCAGTTCGGCGTTGGCGGCCCTGGGCTTAAGGTTGCAAAGTTCATTTTCGTCTTGTTTGGTTTTTGTGTCGGCGTTGCCGGACTGGTGCTTTTTGGTGTGGTGCTCAACACTTTCGTTATACCCTAGCCGGCATTTCCCACCGCCTCGGCGCGTCCTGGCTTGGTTCTTGAATTTTCAGAATATTCTCGTTCCCTGGCCATACAGTCCTTAATTGGCGGCGATCCGAACCGGAATCCAGTAACCTATTGATAATCATGGATTCCAGCTTTCTAAGGCAATGACGCGACAGGAAGGCGGGGAATTGGCGGGTCCGCCACTTGGCATGAGTTCTCCCGGTATTTTGCCGATGATACGTAAATTTGCTCTAACTTGTTGAAGTAGAGCGGATCCTGAGCGATTGATCGATCCCACGAAGTGGGCAAGATATATCTCCGCCCGACGGACGCGGGGGCGGCCATGGCGGCGCCCGGCGGCGGCAAACGATGGTGCCAGTTGGTTGCTCGCGCGGATTTGTGCTGCCAACCGTCTTTGCCCTATACCATTGTTAAAATCACCGCCATTGACGCCGTAATGATGCCCAGGGCTGGCGGCGGGGGGAACCATTTGCGGATTTTTCGGGTAGGCCGATGGATGTAGAAGAAGAATTCGAACTCAACAGGTCGATTTATGAATGGACCGTTCGCGCCATTTCGGTCATCGGCAAGCGGCTCGGCGTCGAAATCCGATTTCATCACAAGGAAAATCAGGTCGAGGCCGGCCAAATCTTTCTTTTCAACCACTTCGCCCGTTTTGAAACCTTTATTCCCCAATACCTGATTTTTCAGGAGACGGGCGCCCTTTGCCGGTCCGTGGCGTCGTCCGAGTTATTTAAAAGCGGCGACGCCTTTGCCCGCTTTCTCATGCAAGCCGGGGCCATCCCTCACGATCATCCGCGTTTGCTTCCCATTCTCGCCGGGGAGATCCTTCGCGGCAGAAAAGTCATCGTCTTCCCCGAGGGCGGGATGGTGAAGGATCGCCGGGTTCTCGACCGCGGCGGCCGCTACCGCGTCTATTCCCGCATCGCCCATGAAAGACGCAAGCACCATACGGGAGCCGCCGTTCTGGCCCTGGTCGTCGCCGGTTTCAAACAGGCGATATTGTTGCTGCACGCCGCCGGCGACAGCCGGCAGCTTGAGAAATGGGCGCGAAAGCTTGAATTCACCGACATCGACGCGCTCCTCGCCGCCGCCAACCGCGCCACCTTTATCGTTCCCTCCAACATCACCTTCTATCCGATACGGGTCAGCGACAACATCCTCCGCCAAGGGGTGGAGCTTTTCACCGGCGGACTGAGCAAACGGGCCTCCGAGGAACTTCTCATCGAAAGCAATATCCTGTTCAAAAAAACGGACATGGACTTAAGGCTCGGGGAAAGCGTGGCGCTCGCGAAGAGATGGCCGTGGTGGAAACGCAAGCTGTTTTGCCGTTTGATCCGGAGATTCGATGGCCTGGACGCCCTGTTCGACCTGAAAGCCGATTCGCGTCACTGGGACGAACGCATCGTCGCCAGGACCATTGGCCGCCAGGCGCTGAACGTGCGCGACGCCTACATGCGCGAGATGTATGCCGGGGTGACGATCAATCTCTCGCACCTGGCCTCGCGGTTGATACTGATGTTCGTGGATCGGGGGCAAGCCGAAGTCGATTGCTCTTTGTTTCACAAAACCCTTTATCTGGCGATCAAGAACGCCCAGAAGGAAGCCTCCATCCACCTCCACCGCAGCCTCCTCGACCCGGAGAAATACCGCGCCCTTCCGGCTGGGGATTGTCTCGACTTCGAGCAGCTGATCACCTCGAAAGCGGCTTCCGAGCTGGTGGAATTGAAAGATGGCCGCCTCGGCTTTCTCCCCAAGCTGCGCGAGGAGCACGGATTTGACGAGATCAGACTGGAAAACCTGGTTTCGGTCTACGCCAACGAAATGGCGCCGATCGCCGCCGCCAATCGGGCCTTGGAACAGGCGTTGGAGGACGCCCCGGCAATCGGCAAGCGGACGCTGGCGCGATTGCTTTTCGACGATGAACAGGTTTCCTACGCCAGGTCCAAGCGGTTTTTCGACAAGCCGCGCTACGACGAAATCAACCGCCAGGAAACGGCGAGCGAGAGCGGCGCACCCTATATGCTACTGCCGGATGGCGGCAATCCCCTGGGGGTCGTCCTGGTTCACGGGTTTCTCGCCTCGCCCGCCGAAATGCGGCCGCTGGCGGAAAAGCTCGCCGCCGCCTCCCACCCGGTTATCGCCGTACGCCTGACCGGGCATGGGACTTCGCCCTGGGATCTGCGCGAGCGAAGCTGGCGGGATTGGCTGGAACCGGTACGGCGGGGATACCGGATCATGTCGGCTTTCGCCGAGCGGATTTGTGTGGTCGGATTTTCCACCGGCGGCTCGCTGGCGCTGCTTCTGGCCGCCGAGCGCCCCGACGGGCTGGCCGGAGTGGCGGCCGTCTCGGCGCCACTGAAATTCATGAACCGGAACCTGATCTTCGTGCCGTTGGTTCACGGCGCCAACAAACTGATCCGCTGGCTGTCGTCCTTTGAAGGCATCATGCCCTTTCGCCCGAACGAGTCCGAGCATCCGCACATCAATTACCGTAACGTGCCGCTCCACGGTCTCTATGAGCTCCGCCGCCTCGTCGAGGAATTGGAAAATCGTTTGCCGGACGTCGAATGCCCGGCAATGGTCATTCAAGCCACGGAAGACCGGGTCGTCGATCCGGCGAGCGCGAAACTGATCCATGACCGGCTCGGGTCCGGGGACAAGACGCTTCGCCTGGTCATCTCGGAACGGCACGGAATCCTCAACGAAAACATCGGCGGCTGCCAGGAGATGGTGATCGAGTTCGTCTCTTCCCTTTCGTCGCCGGCGGACAAAAATAGGCAATGACCGCCGCTGTTTCCGAAACAGTCGGGGGACACCGTACGCATTTAAATTCCTATTTTTTGTCTTTTGTAAGAAATTTGATGTAAACCACGGGTGCAAGGCATCTCATCAATTCTTCGGGGTCACATCGGCATTGGTTTGGTGGCGGCGTTGGCGTCCCGCCAGTTCTTCAGCAGTCTCTGCACGATGATGCGGACGATGAACATCCCGAAGCGCGGATTCTGGTAATAGAGCTGCACCATCGCCTCGTTCGACAAGGTATGAAACACGCAGTCCGTCTCGCAGACCGCCGTGCAGGTGCGGTGGTTGTCGGGGGTGAAGGCGCCGATCTCGCCCAGCACGTCGCCTTCGCCGCAACGGGTGCCGAGTTCCTCCAAGAGCACCGTCCCGGAATGAATGACGATCATCCGGTCCGGCCGGTAGTCCTTGCGGAAAAGCACCGTTCCGGCTTTCGACTGTTCCCGGCGCATGAACGGCAACAACGGCTCCAGGCTGTTATCTTGGCCGGAAGATTCGCGGATTTCCCTGACCAGGCGCATCATTTGGAACATTCTGATGGTATTGAGCGGCAACAAGACGGCATGCGTGATCAAGGTCGGATAGCTGGGCGCCAGCAGGCCGAAAATAAGGAAACCGACGTTGCCGCCGATGGCTCCCAGGCGCAACGGGATCATGGTTTTGCGGAACATCCCCCAAATGGTGAGGGCGCCGCCCGAATAGCCGATCATATCGACCCAAGGCAGGTCCGCCGGATTGGGCATGGTCCTTCCTCCTTTTGCTTGCGAGGCCCGACGTTTGCGGCATTTGCGATGTCTGCAACGTTTGTGCCGGGGATTTCGTTTAATTTCAAGGAGCTTTCCCGCTTTAAGCGGGGCACGGCCGGGTTTCGGCGGCGGCCAAACGGGGCTCAACGCCAGCGGCGTATGAGATATTTCCGTCGATTGCCCTGGGCGCGGCCGTTTTTTTTTAGTTTTCCTCTTGATATCGCCCGTTCGGCATGCCTTGTTTATAAGCAGGCTTGATGAAAGACCGATGACCGACCTCGCCGCCACCGACGATTTGTTTTTTAACCGCGCCGGCCTCGACCGGGGCGGCGTCGAGGCCATCGTCGAGGAGTCCCTGGCTGGCGCCGACGACGGCGAACTTTATCTGGAATACTGCCAGTCCGAAGCGCTCGTCTACGATGACGGCCACCTGAAAAGCGCTAGTTTCAACACCACGCAAGGGTTCGGGCTACGCGCCGTTTGCGGCGAGGCAACCGGCTATTCCCATGCCTCGGAACTCTCCCTGGAAGCCATTCGCCGCGCCGGCGAGACCGTCAAAGCGGTCAGCAAGGGCCATGGCGGCGCCTTCGCCCAGCCCCCCTCCGGCACCAACCGGAGCTTCTATGCCGATACCAACCCGCTCGGCCTGGTCGATCACGAAAGCAAGGTGAAGTTGCTTGCCGACGTGAATTCATACGCCCGCGCCAAGGATGAGCGCGTCCGTCAGGTTTCGGCGTCGCTCATGGGTCAGTGGCAGGCGGTGCAGATCCTGCGCCCGGACGGCGTTCGCGCCGGCGACATCCGGCCCCTGGTGCGTTTCAACGTCTCGGTGGTGGTGGAGAAGGACGGGCGCATGGAAACGGGCGGCCGCGGCGTCGGCGGCCGCGTCACCTACGAGCGCTATCTCCGGCCCGAGACTTGGCGGGCCAGCGTCGACGAGGCCCTGCGCCAAGCCTTGGTCAATCTCGAATCGGTGCCGGCGCCGGCCGGCGAAATGCCAGTGGTCCTCGGACCCGGGTGGCCCGGCATCCTCCTCCACGAAGCCATCGGTCACGGCCTCGAAGGCGATTTCAACCGCAAGAAGACGTCGGCTTTTTGCGGACTGATGGGAGAACGAATCGCCGCCGCCGGCGTCACCGTCATCGACGACGGCAGCATCGAAGACCGCCGTGGCTCGCTCACCATCGACGACGAGGGAACGTCCAGCCAGCGCACCGTGCTGATCGAGGACGGCATCCTCAAAGGGTTCCTCCACGACCGCATGAACGCCCGCCTGATGGGCACCGCCTCCACCGGCAACGGCCGCCGGCAATCCTTCGCCCACGCGCCGATTCCCAGAATGACCAACACCTACATGCTGGCCGGCGCGGACGACCCGGCAGAGATCATCGGTACCGTCGGCAAGGGCCTTTACGCGGTAAATTTCGGCGGTGGCCAGGTCGACATCACGTCCGGCAAATTCGTTTTCTCCTGCACCGAAGCCTATCTCGTCGAGGACGGGAAAATAGGCCCCCCGGTCAAGGGAGCGACCCTGATCGGCAGCGGTCCCGAAGTGCTGAACGAGGTTTCGATGATCGGCGCCGACATGGAATTCGACCCCGGCGTCGGAACCTGCGGCAAGGACGGTCAGGGCGTGCCGGTCGGCGTCGGCCAGCCGACGATCAAGGTCGACAATCTGACTGTCGGCGGCACGGCGGTCTGAGAGTCCGGCCGCAAGTTCGGCGGGGTATTATTCGTCGTCCGGCCGGAGGGATTGGCGCAAGGACTTCTCCATCCATCGTTCGACGATGTTCGAAACCTCGGCGTCGACGACGTCCGAGTACTCCAGGAAAGCCTTGATCGCCTTGATAACGACGTCGGGTTCGGGGTTCGATTGGGCGGCGCGAACCAATGACTCGCCGGCCGCGTGCATCAACCGATGAGGCCCCTCCAGACGCATGTAGTCCGGTGAACCGCCGCCATGGCTTGCATCGCGATACCATTGTCCCAACCGGCATCGGGCCGGGCTGTGGGATAGCTCCATTTTCGGCAATTGGCCCCATTCGCCGGGTTTGGTCAGCATCAGGGTATGAACCAAGTCGAGGACTTTTTGGCGGTAGGAAATATGGTTGACCCAAGCGTTGTATAACAGGCCATAGGAAGAAGCCGGCCACCGCCGCCGCTGCTTGCAAAGGGCGACAAAATCGTCGCGGGACGCCGCCTCGCCGATCCAAAATCCCTGCGCTTCGTTGCAGCCGGAAGCCAAAAGAAATGCATAAATCGCCGCCGTTTCGACGCCTTCGGCGACGGTTTTTATGGACAATTCGCGGGCCAGGTAAAGACTGGAACGGACGATATGGGTGTTCTTGGCGTCCTCGGTCATCCGCCGGACCACTCCCTGGTCCAGCTTGAGGGCGGAAAACGGCATCCGGCTTAACATTTCGAGGGACGAATAGCCGGTGCCGTAGTCATCCATGACGAGTTCGATGCCGAGCGCGACCAGATCGAGCAGGCCCGTTCGAACCCGTTCGCTGGCGTCGACAACGGCGGTTTCGGTGATTTCGATTTGGATGTTTCCCGGGTCGATGCGCCGGCCGCCGATAAAGCTGCGCAACATTTTCACCAGATAAGGCGAGCGCAGATCGAGCGCCGAGATGTTGAAAGCGACCTGGATATCCGATTTGACAGCCCGCAGGGCTTCGATATCCTCGATGAGCTTCGGCAGCATGACGGCGGTGATCTCGGTGATGAAACCGGAGCTTTCGGCCTGGGGCAGGAAATCGTCGGGAAGAATCACCGTGCCGTCGGGATTGAGCCAGCGCAACAGGGCCTCGCAGCCGATAATTTCACCGGTGAGAAAGGAAACTTTCGGCTGGTAGTGGAAGGTCAACTCTTCGGCAAGAAGGGCTGATTCTATTTCCTTGAGTTGGATGTCGGCGCCATGCATGTCGCGTCTAGAAACTCGAAGGGGTTGGTATGAACCGCCAGGAGCAAGTGGATACAATCATATAGTATCCCGTCATCGTTCCACGACCTTTGCTCAGTAGGCATATTCCTTGAAAACAGGATCGACTTCTCCCCGCCAGCGCCTGTCGAAAGCCGCGAGAAGCTCCTCGGCGGGAGTGAAACCGGATTCGGCAATGTGAAATAATGGCATCAGAAAGTGGGTTTCGTCGAGTCCGACGCCGTCCAACCTGGCCCGCCGGGACAATCCTTCATGGGCGATCTCCAGCACGTCGAGAGCGACATCGCCGAGGCAACCGCTTCCGAAGGGTGTGTTGAGGGCCAGACGCGGCACCTCGCGCCGCAAGCCGGCGTGTTCTTCCGGCGTCCAGTTCTTGACCATATCCCAGGCGGCGTCGAGAGCGTCCGTGTCGTAAAGCAGGCCGACCCAGAACGCCGGTAGAGCGCAAAGCCGGCTCCACGGTCCGCCATCGGCGCCGCGCATTTCCAGAAACTGCTTGAGCCGGACTTCGGGAAAGGCGGTCGTCAAATGGTCGCTCCAGTCATCGAGGGTGGGGTAGGCGCCGGGCAATGCCGGCAGCTTGCCGGCGAGGAAATCACGGAAGGACTGGCCGGCGGCATCAATGTACTTTCCTTGCCTGTGGACAAAGTACATGGGAACGTCGAGCATGTAATCCACGTAGCGTTCGAACCCGAAGCCGGCCTCGAAGACAAACGGAAGGGTGCCGCAACGGTCCGGGTCGGTGTCGGTCCAGACGTGGCTGCGGTAGCTGAGATAGCCAGACGGCTTGCCTTCCTTGAACGGCGAGTTGGCCCACAACGCCGTGGCGATCGGCTGCAACGCCAGCGCCGCCCGGAACATGCGCACCATGCCGGCTTCCGAGCTGTAATCCAAGTTCACCTGAACCGTGCACGTGGCCAGCATCATCTCCAGTCCCAACTTGCCTTTCCTGGGCATGTATTTTCGCATG
>DUZD01000012.1 GCA_013349695.1 Rhodospirillaceae bacterium | reverse complement strand
GCGCCGCCTCCAGGAATTCATCGGCGCCAAGGAAATAAGGGATGTCGGTGAGCACGGAAAGGCAAGCGGCGCCACCGGCCATGTAGGCGCGGGCCAGGGCCGGCGGATCGAAATCGGCGCGAATCAGGCCTTTCGACGGCGACGCCCGCTTGATTTCGGCGATCAGGCCGTAGCCGCCGGCCCGCGCCGCCTCTTCCAGGCGGGCCGCGAAACCGCGCGGCGGCGGCGCTTGCCGGGCGGCGGCGCGGACATCGCTGAAAGGGCGGCGCTTTTTGCGGCGGCAGGTTTGCTCCTGCTTGTCGGCGCGGATGCGGGCGAGAAGGTCGCTCACCGCGCCACTCCCGCCGGGACTTTCGGATTGGCGCCGGCGGAATGGGTGATGGCCGCCAATTTCCGCAACGTCGCCTTGGCCGCGCCGCCATCGATGGCGGCCGCCGCCAGGGCGGCGCCCTGTTCGAGACTCTCGGCCTTGCCGGCGACGATAAGGGCGGCGGCGGCGTTATAGACCACCACGTCGCGGAACGGCCCCGGCTCGCCGTCGAGCATGGCGCGCATGGCGGCGGCGTTGGTTTCGGCGTCGCCGCCCTTGAGGTCGGCCGGCGCGGCGCGGGGAATGCCGGCTTCTTCGGGGACGACCTCGAAGCAGGCGACCTTGCCGTCCTTCAATTCGGCGACATGGGACGGGCCGGTGGTGGTCAGTTCGTCGAGGCCGTCCGAGCCGTGCGCCACCCAGGCCCGTTCGCAGCCGAGATTGGCCAGCACCCGGGCCAAGGGTTCGATCCACTGGCGCGAGAAGACGCCGGTGAATTGGCGCTTGACGCCGGCCGGGTTGGACAGGGGACCCAACAGATTGAAAATGGTGCGGATGCCCAACTCGACGCGCGCCGGACCGACGTGGCGCATGGCGCCGTGGTGGCGGGGCGCCATCATGAAGCCGATCCCCGCTTCCCGGATGGATTTCTCGACCAAGGGCAAGTCGGCGTCGATGTCGACTCCCAGGGCCAGGAGCACATCGGCGGCCCCGGATTTGGACGATAAGGCCCGGTTGCCGTGCTTGGCGACGGGGACGCCGGCGGCGGCGACCACCAAGGCGGCGCCGGTGGAGATGTTGTAGGTGCCGGAACCGTCGCCGCCGGTGCCGACAATGTCGATGGCGCCGGCCGGCGCCTCGACCGGCAAGGCCTTGGCGCGCATGACGCGCAACGCCCCGGTGATTTCCTCGACGGTTTCGCCGCGTACCCTGAGCGCCATCAGAAAAGCGCCGATCTGGGCGGCGGTGGCTTGCCCCGACATGATGATCTCGAAGGCGGCCTCAGCCTCGTTTTCGGCCAGCGCCGCGCCGGTCGCCACCTTGCCGATCAGTTCCTTGATGACGGCGGGGGCTTCGTTCATGCGGCCGCCTTACCCTTGCTCAGATCGAGAAAATTCCCGAGCAGGCGATGACCGTGCTCGGAAGCGATGCTTTCCGGATGGAACTGGACGCCATGGATCGGCAGCGTCCGGTGGGCAAGCCCCTGGATAACCCCGTCATCGCTTTCCGCCGTCACTTCCAAACAGTCGGGCAGGTCTTGACGCGACACCATCAGCGAATGGTAGCGGGTCGCCGTGAAGGGACTGGGGATGTCGCGGAAAATCCCCGTACGCTCGTGGTGAATTTCGCTGACCTTGCCGTGCATGGGAGCGGGCGCCCTGACAATCTTGCCGCCAAAGGCCTGGCCGATGCACTGGTGGCCCAGACAGACGCCGAGAATGGGTACGCGTCCGGCGGCAATTCTCACCAAGTCCAGGCAAATGCCGGCGCCGCCGGGATCGCGGGGGCCGGGCGAGATGACGATGCCCTCGGCTGCCATCGCCACCGCCTCGTCGGCGGCAAGGGCGTCGTTGCGCCTCACCTCGACCTCGGCCCCGAGCTCGCCCAGGTAGTGGCGGAGGTTGTAGGTGAAGCTATCATAATTATCAATTAGTAAATACATTTCAAAGCTGTATGTGAATATCTTAAACTTAATTGAAAGGCCGGTTCAGGCAATCCTGCCGCCCTCATGTTGGCCGTCGCCACAGAATGCAGGGCGGTCTTGCCAGCGTCAAGTCCAGCCCCGCCGAAGCGACGCGGACAAGCCCCCCTCCCAAGGCTCTTGACATTCCCACAACTGGAAGGCTTATATCATAGCTTACAGTTTACTGGAATGTTTGATCTGATCGACAATTGGACCCCCGAAGGAGGAAACGATGCAAAGCAAATCACCGGCACTCACCGCCATCGCCCTGGCTAGCGCCCTTGGCTTCGTCACGCTCGATATCGGACCGGCGGCGGCCCACGGTTCCGGCGGCTCCGGGTACCGGGGCGGCCACATGATGCACGACGGCCACGGAACGATGGGACACGATTACCACATGATGGGCCACGGAATGACGGGTCACGGAATGACGGGTCACGCAAAGATGGGTCACGCAAAGCGGGGCCACCGTTCCGGCGGGATGGGGCTTGGAATACCGGGGCCAAGCCGGCATGGGGACTATTTCCTGGCCACCTCCGCGGCGGAAAAAATCTGTCCGCGCACGACGTCACCAAGATCCTCGAAGCCCTCCTCGCCTGGCATGGCAACGACCGCCTGAAAGTGGGCAAGGTCGTGGAAAAGGACGAAAACACCATCATCGCCGAGATCGTCACCGTCGACGATTCGCTGGTCGAGCGGCTGGCGGTCGACCGCAAGACGGGACGGCGGAGCCGGGTCAAGTGACCGGCTTGTTTGCCCTTAAGCCAGGGACTGAATGAGATGAACATCGCTTTAAATACCACAAACAACGCTTCGAATGCCGCCGCCGCGCCGGCTATGCGCGACCTCACGCTGCCCGTCGCCGGCATGACCTGCGCCACCTGCGCGTCGCGCATTGAAAAGGTCCTGGGCCGGCTACCCGGCGTTGACGCCGCCAGCGTCAACCTGGCGGCCGAGCAGGCCTCCGTCACCTATGACGCCGGCCTGCTCTCGGCCGCCGACATCGCCGCCGCCATCGGCGGCGCCGGTTTCTCGGTGCCGAACCAAACGGTCGAACTGGCCATCGAGGGGATGACCTGCGCCTCTTGTTCGGGCCGTATCGAGAAGGCCCTTGGCAAGCTGCCGGGCGTGGTCTTGGCCACCGTCAACCTGGCGACGGAAACGGCAACGGTTTCGGTGGCGTCGGGGCAACTAGGCATCGCCGACGTGATCGCCGCGGTCGAAAAAACCGGCTACGGCGCCAAGGCCGTGGACCGGGCGGAGGCGGGAGCGGGCGAGGAAGAGGAACTGACGCGAAAAAGCCGCAAGGACCTGACGGTTTTCGCGGTATCCGCCTTTTTGACCCTGCCCTTGGTGGCGCAGATGGTCTGGGAGCTGGCGGGGGTGGAGTGGAGGATTCCCCCCCTCGTCCAGTTGGCGCTGGCGACGCCGGTGCAGTTCTGGGCCGGATGGCGTTTTTACAGGGCCGCCTGGGGGGCGCTCAAGGCCTTCACGGGCAACATGGACACCCTGGTGGCGATGGGCACCTCGGCGGCCTACGGCTTAAGCCTGTATAACACCCTCGTCGGCGCCGGCGGCGACCTCTATTTCGAAGCCGGGGCGGCGGTGATCACCCTGATCCTGCTCGGCAAGTGGCTGGAAAGCCGGGCCAAGCGCGGCACCACGGCGGCCATACGGGCGCTGATGAACCTGAGACCGGAAACGGCGAGGGTGTTGCGCGACGGTAGGGAAGTGGAAGTTCCCGCCTCGGCTGTGGCCAGCGGCGATTTGGTGGTCGTCCGTCCCGGCGAAAGGCTTCCCGTCGACGGCGTTGTCGAGGAAGGGGCCAGCCAGATGGACGAGTCCCTGATCACCGGCGAAAGCCTGCCGGTGCCGAAAGCGGTTGGCGACGCGGTCACCGGCGGCGCCATCAACGGCGAGGGACTGCTCCGCGTCCGCGCCACCACCGTCGGCGCCGAATCGGTACTCTCGCACATCATCAAGCTGGTCCAGGGGGCGCAAGGCTCCAAGGCGCCGGTGCAGAAGCTGGTGGACCGTATTTCCGGCATTTTCGTGCCTATCGTCATCCTCATCGCCGCCGTCACCTTCCTCGTCTGGTGGGGCATCGGCGGGGACTACCCGACCGCCATCATCAACGCCGTCGCCGTCTTGGTTATCGCCTGCCCCTGCGCCCTTGGGCTGGCGACGCCGACGGCGATCATGGTCGGCACCGGGCAGGCGGCGACGGCCGGCATCCTGATCAAGGACGCCGAAGCCCTGGAACGGGCCCACGGCATCACCAGCGTGGTCCTGGACAAGACCGGCACCCTTACCGAGGGCAGGCCGGAGGTGGTGGAGATGTATTCCGTCGATGGCGACGAAGCCGGCTTACTCAAGCTCGCCGCCGGCGCCCAGCAAGGCAGCGAGCATCCCCTGGCCCGAGCCGTACTGGCGAAAGCCGAAAGCGAAGGCGCCGTCCTGACCCCGGTCGAGAATTTCAAGAGCCTCCCCGGAAAAGGCCTCGAGGCCCGCCTCGACGGCCGCGACCTGTTGATCGGCAACCGCCTTTTGATGGCCGAAAGCGGCGTCGAGACGACGGCCCTTGAAAAGAAGGTGGCGAACCTGGAAACACAAGGCCTGACGGTCATGTGGGTGGCGGAAAAATCGCCGGCTGGAAGGATACTGGGCCTGATCGCCGTCGGCGACGCGGTCAAGCCGCACGCCGCGAGCGCGGTGGCGCGTTTGAGGGAAAGCGGCATAGAAACCGTCATGCTCACCGGCGACAACGCCCGCAGCGCCGCCGCGGTAGCCGAAAAAGTGGGCGTCGACCGAGTGGTGGCGGAAGTGCTGCCGGAACACAAAGCCATCGAGATCAAACGGCTCAAGGCCGAAAACAAGACCGTGGCCATGGTCGGCGACGGCATCAACGACGCCCCGGCGCTAGCCGAGGCCGACATCGGCTTCGCCATGGGAACCGGCACCGACGTCGCCATGCACACGGCGGGCATCACATTGATGCGCGGCGAGCCGATGCTGGTGGCGGACGCCATTTCGGTATCGAAGGCGACTTATAACAAGATCCGCCAAAACCTGTTCTGGGCCTTCATCTACAACCTCATCGCCCTGCCTTTGGCCTCGATCGGGTACCTGAGTCCGGTCATCGCCGGCGCCGCCATGGCGATGAGCAGCGTTTCGGTGGTTTCCAACTCGCTTCTGCTCAAGCGGTGGCGGGCGGAATTTTGACATGAAAACAGTGAATACCGGAGAATTGTCATGAATATCGGTTCCGTCGCCGAAAAAACGGGCGTTCCCGCCAAGACCATCCGCTATTACGAGGAAATCGGCCTCATTCCGCCCGCCATCCGGGCCGAAAACGGCTATCGCCACTACGGGCGGAACGACGTCGAGACCCTGCGCTTCATCCAGCGCGCCCGGCGTCTCGGCTTTTCGGTCAAGGACGTCGGCAACTTGCTGGCCCTGTGGCGGGACAAGAAGCGGGCCAGCGCCGACGTCAAGGCCTTTGCCCTCAATCACATAAAAGAAGTCGAGCGGCGCATCGCCGAACTGCAATCCATCCGCGCCTCGTTGATCCATCTCACCGACCGCTGCCACGGCGACGACCGTCCCGACTGTCCGATCCTCGACGATTTGGCCAAGGCGGTGGTTTTATCCCAATAGTGCCGCTTGAAGGGCTCGTCACAAAATAACCGTGTCGCTTCACTTCCGTCGTCATGCCCGGCCTTGAGCCGGGTATCCACGCGGTTGATGCCGAGCGCGGGGCCCGTGGATGGCCGGATCAAGTCCGGCCATGACGACGGAAGGGATGATGGTGATTTATTTATTCTGTTACGGCCACTTAGAGAAAGTCGTTGATATCCGACCACAAGGAAGCCTGTTCGGCGACGGTGGATTCTTCAAGAAAATATTTGAGGATGTCGCGGCTGCTGACAAGGCCTTTCAAGACGCCGTGTTCGACGACGGGCATATGCCGAAAGCCCCGTTCCGTCATCGTCCGCATGACCGCGCGGGGATCGTCATGCAGCCCGCAGGTCACCACCTCCCGGGTATATAGATTTCATCGACCGTCATGGCGGCGATGCGCTCGGCTTGCTCGGCCAGGGCGCCGACGATATCGCGTTCGGACAACAGGCCGGCCAACCTTTTGCCGACACGGCAGACGGCGAGGATGCCGATTTTGTTGCCGGCCATCAGGCGCGCCGCCTCGACCACCGGGGTTTCGGCGCCGATGGTCCGAACATCGCCGCCTTTGGTCCGAATAATGTCTTCCACCAACATGAAACCATTCCTCTCGTTAAGTCACCGCATCGCTATCCATAGTGTTATAAAAAGCATGGTTCCAGATACCAAGTGGAGGGTTATCGCCGGGGCATGTTCTTCGTCTTCTCCAAGGTATTTTGGTTTTTCGTCAATCCCGGCAACCTGTTGTTGATGGCTTTTTGTCTGGGAGCGGCGTTGTCGCCGACGCGGTGGCGGCGGACCGGCCGGTGGCTGCTCGGTTTCACCGTCGTTTTCGCCTTGCTGGTGGCGACTTTGCCGTTCGGAAGATGGCTCATTCTACCGCTTGAGAACCGTTTTCCCATCGTCCGCCAATTGCCCGAGCGGGTCGATGGAATCATTACCCTTGGCGGCGTGGTCAACCAGTTCGTGACCCGGGCAAGGGGACAGATCGCCATCGGCGGCGGCGTCGAGAGGCTTACGGAACTTGCCGTGCTGGCGCGGCGCTATCCCGAGGCCAAGCTGATTTACAGCGGCGGCTCGGGCCGCCTCTTCCGCCAGGACGTCAAGGAAGCCGACGTGCTCGGGCCGCTTTTCGATATTTTGGCCTTGGACGCGGAGCGGATCATCCTCGACAACCAATCCCGCAACACCTTCGAAAACGCCACCGCCACGCGCCGGCTGGCCAATCCCCGTCCCGGTGAAACCTGGATTCTCATCACCTCGGCCTTCCATATGCCGCGTTCCGTAGGCACTTTCCGCAAGGCCGGCTGGCTGATCGTTCCCTATCCGGTCGATTTTTCCCTGCAAGGGGACGAGGGCTTCGATCTATCCTTTAGCCTGCTTTCCGGATTGAACGGCCTGAACCGCGGGTTGCACGAATGGCTGGGGCTGATCTTCTATTGGCTGACGGGAAAAACCGACAGTATTTTTCCGGCGCCGGAAGGTTGACAATTGCCCCGCCCGCCCGCCTGTGGCAGAAGAGATGGCGAAGTCGACCAAGGAGAGGCGATGAGGGGTTTTGACGTTTGCAGGCGGGGAATTTGCGGGGCCGCCGCCGCCTTGCTCTTAGTCCTTCCGGCCCAGGCCGAGACCCTCTCGTTCGCCCGCTGGCTCGAGGACTTGCGCCAGGACGCCTTGCGGCACGGCGTCAGCGCCGCCACTCTCGATTCGGCGCTGAGCGGCATCAAACCCATTGCCCGGGTGATCGAGTTGGACCGCAAGCAGCCCGAATTCACGCTCACGTTCCGCCAATACCAGGAACGTGTCGTGCCCAAGGCCAGGGTCGAAAAAGGCAAGCGGAAACTCAGCGAAAACCGGACGTTGCTGAAGAAAGTCGGCGAAAGGTTCGGCGTTCAGCCCCGCTTCATCGTCGCCTTCTGGGGGATCGAAACCGGTTTCGGCCGCATCACCGGCGGATATCCCGTCATCGCGGCGCTGACCACCTTGGCCTTCGACGGCCGCCGCGGCGCCTATTTTCGCCGGCAACTGCTCGACGCCCTGACCATCTTGGATCAGGGCCATATCGATATCGCCAGGATGGTCGGCTCCTGGGCCGGCGCCATGGGCCAATGCCAGTTCATGCCGTCTTCGTTTCTGGCCTACGCCGTCGATTTCGACGGCGACGGGCGCAAAGACATCTGGAACAGCAAGGAGGACGTGTTCGCCTCCGCCGCCAATTACCTTTCCCGTTCCGGCTGGAGGAACGATCAAACCTGGGGGCGGCCGGTCAAACTGCCGCAATCTTTCGATCTCTACCTCGCCGATCTCAAACTGCGAAAACGGCTCAGCGAGTGGCAACGGATGGGAGTGCGCCGCGCCAACGGCGCCGATCTGCCGAAACGCGATCTGATGGCTTCGGTGGTCCTGGCGGAAGGGCAGGCGGGGCCCGCCTTCGTCGTCTACAACAACTACCGCGCCATCCTGAAATGGAATCGCTCGACTTTTTTCGCCGTCGCCGTCGGCTCCCTTGCCGACCGGATCGGAGGCGGTTAGACTTCTAGGTATGGATAAATTTTCAAATCAGCCCCCATATATGGATTCGACGCGCGGATGAAACGGATCTGTCATCTTAGCCTGTTGTTGCTGGCGTTGGTTGCCGTGGTGGCGTTGACGGCCTGCGCCGAAGCCCAGTTCTTCATCCATACCGCGAAAAGGGCGAGCCAAGCCCAGGACAAGCCAGGGATCGCCGGCGGCGGGTACAAGATCGGCGGCCCATACCAGATCGATGGAATCTGGTATTACCCGCAAGTCGACTATATCTACGACGAGACCGGAATCGCCTCCTGGTATGGGTCGAAATTTCATGGCCGGCCGACGGCCAACGGCGAGGTTTTCGATATGAATCGTCTGACGGCGGCGCATCGGACGTTGCCGCTTCCCAGCTATGTCACGGTCGTCAATCTGGAAAATGGCCGCAGCATCAACATCAAGGTGAACGACCGCGGTCCGTTCGCCCGCAACCGGATCATCGACCTTTCGCGGCGTTCGGCGCAGCTTCTGGGAATGGAAAAGAAGGGCACCGCCCTGGTTCGCGTCAAGATTCTCGCCGACGAAAGCCGCGCCTTGGCCGCCCGCCTTCAAGGCAAGGCGGCGGTGAACGTCGGGAAAACACCGATCATCGTCGCCAGTCTGCCGAAAGCCGACGTCAGCAGCGAATCCTTGCCTTTGCTTCCGGGAGCGGCGGCGGCGAAGGCGCCATGGATCATGCCGGCGGCGGCCGAACCGCCAGCCGCGGCCGCGTCGCCGCCCGACCTGGGTAAGGTGAAATTGCTGCCGGTGGCGGCTACGAGGATTTTCGTTCAGGCCGGGAGTTTTTCCCTCTTTACCAATGCCAACAAGGTGCGCGCCAAGCTATCCTGGCTGGGGCCGGTGAGGATTTTTCCGGTGCTGGTGAACGGCCAGGATATGTTCCGTGTCTGCGTCGGTCCCATGGACAGCGTCGCCAGCGCGGACCACATGCTGGATTGGGTGATTGGCGTGGGATACACCGATTCCCACATCGTCGTCGAATGACTGCCCGCGAAACAGCCCGATTGACCGCGTCCAGGCGGTGGCGAACGATCGCCGCCGCCGGCGTTTTGCTGTTGGCGGCCGCCGGGCTGTTTTCCGGCCGCCCGGCCTGGGCCATGGAAACCATCGCCCGCCAGGCCTTTCTCATGGACATCTCGGCCGGGACGGTACTGTTCGAGAAAAATGCCGATCAACCCATGGTTCCCGCCTCGATGAGCAAGATGATGACCGTTTACATGGTTTTCGAGCAGCTTCGGGATGGCAGCCTTTCCCTTGACGACACCTTTGCGGTCAGCGTCGATGCCTGGCGCAAGGGCGGCGCCAGGAGCGGAAGTTCCACCATGTTCCTCGAACCCGGCGAACGGGTGAGGGTGGAGGATTTGCTCTTCGGCATTATCGTTCAGTCCGGCAACGACGCCAGCATCGTCGTTGCCGAGGGGCTGGCCGGCGGCGAGGCCGCTTTCGCCGAGGAAATGACCCAGCGCGGGCGCCAGATCGGACTAGAGAACAGCGTCTTCAAAAACGCCACCGGCTGGCCCCATCCCGAACACCTGACGACGCCAAGGGACCTTGCCGTTCTCGCCCGGCGGACCATTGAGGACTTTCCCGAATACTACCATTACTACGCGGAACGGGAGTTTACCCACAACGGCATCCGCCAACCCAACAGGAACCCGCTTCTCTTCCGGAACATAGGAGTCGATGGGCTGAAAACAGGTCACACGGATTCATCGGGTTACGGCTTGGTCGCCGCCGCCAAGCGCGGCGGGCGGCGCCTGGTCCTGGTGGTCAACGGCCTGCCCACGAAAAGGGCGCGGGCGCGGGAATCGCAACGCTTTATCGAATGGGGATTCCGCGAATTCAGCAATTACGCCTTGTTCAAGGCCGGGGAGACGGTAGGGGAGGCGGAAGTTTGGCTCGGCCAAGAGACGACGGTGCCGCTGGTCATCAAGAACGATCTGGTGGTTATGCTTTCCCGCAAGGGGCGCCGTGGAATGAAGGTGAAGGTGAGATACCGCGGTCCCCTTTCGGCGCCGTTGAACGAGGGGGCGGCGGTGGCCGAGCTGGTTGTCGAGGCGCCGGGCGCGGCGCCCATGAGCTTGCCTCTGGTGGCCGGCGCCGAAGTCAAGCGCCTGGGCCTGATCGGCCGGTTGGGAGCGGCGTTGACTTATATTCTTTGGGGCGGGTCCGGCTGAGATGGGCGCCGAGCCCGCGGCGCCGGGCAAGTTCATCACTTTCGAAGGCATCGACGGCGCCGGCAAATCGACGCAAGCCGCCATGTTGGGGCGCTCCCTCAAGGACGCCGGCATTGACGTCCTGCTCACCCGCGAGCCCGGCGGCGCGCCGGGGGCGGAGAAAATCCGCGACTTGCTGGTCAAGGGCGAGGTCGACAAATGGGCGCCGATGACCGAGGTTCTGCTGCATTACGCGGCCAGGCACGAACACCTGGAGCATACGGTCTTGCCGGCCCTGGCCGCCGGGCGCTGGGTGCTGTCGGACCGTTTCGCCGATTCGACCATGGCCTACCAGGGCTTTGGCCACCAACTGGGACGGCGGACGGTGGCGGGGCTGCATCGGCTCATCGTCGGTGATTTCGCTCCCGACCTGACGGTAATCCTGGATGTGAGCGTCGAAGAGGGGTTGCGGCGGGCGGCGGCGCGGAGCGGCGCCGAGGACCGGTACGAGCGCATGCCGAGGACATTTCACCAGCGCCTGCGCCAAGGCTATCTCGACATCGCCGAACGCGAACGGAACCGCTGCGCCGTCGTCGACGCCGGCGGCGGCGCCGAATCGGTCCGAGAGGCGGTCCGCCGGCTGGTGGGCGAGCGCATGGGAGTGGCCCTGTGAGCCGTCCTGAAGGCGTCCCAAGCGGCGAAAGCGGACCGCCGCCGCCGCGCAAAACCCCCGATCTCGTCGGCCACGCGGAAGCCGAAAAAGTTCTTTTCGAGGCGTTCCATCGCGGCCGGCTGGTCCATGCCTGGTTGATTTGCGGGCCGAGGGGGATCGGCAAGGCGACACTGGCCTTTCGCTTCGCCCGCTTCGTGCTTGCCCGGGGGGCAGGGGAGGCGGCCACCGGCGCACTGTTCGGCGGCGCTCCGCCGGCGGCGGCGGAAAACCTTTACGTCGGGCCCTCCGAGCCGGTCTTTCGCCGCGTCGCCAGCGGCGGCCACGCCGATCTGTTGACGATCGAACGCACGGCCCACCCGACAACGGGAAAAATGCGCTCCGAGATCGCCGTTGACGATATCCGCGGCATCGCTCCCTTTCTGAGCCTGACGGCGGCGGAGGGAGGCTGGCGAGTGGTGGTCATCGACGGCGCCGATGAGATGAACGCCAATTCCGCCAACGCCTTGCTCAAAACCCTGGAGGAACCGCCGAAACGGGGCCTTTTTTTGCTCGTCGCGCATAATCCCGGAAACCTGCCGGCGACCATCCGCTCGCGCTGCCGCATGCTCCGGCTGAAGCCTCTGGCCGAGGACCACGTGGCGGCGCTTGCCGCCCGATTCTCGCCGGACCTGACGGCTGGCGAGGCAACCGAGCTGGCGCGTTTGGCCGAGGGCAGTCCCGGACGCGCCCTGGCCCTGGCCAAGGGCGGAGGCCTGGGGCTGTACGGCGATCTGCTGGCCCTGCTGCAATCCTTGCCCCGGTTGGACGTCACCGCCCTGCACGAATTCGCCGGGCGCCTGGGCAGGGCCGGTGCCGATGATCTTTTTGCCGCCGCCACCGACCTGTTGCGCTGGTGGCTTGGACGGCTGATCGTGTTCGCCGCGAACGGCGGCGGGACGCCGCCCGTGGGGACGCCGGCGGCGGAATTGGCGCTGATGCGCCGCCTGGCGGCGGCGAGCAGCCTTGATCGCTGGTTGGAGGTGTGGGAAAAGATCAACCGCTTGCTGGCATTGGCCGGCGGTGCCAAACTGGAACGCAAGCAGGTCATTCTCAGTGTTTTCCACGCCCTGGAAAACGCCGCCCGCTGATCCGAATAGTCGAGAATTTCCAGGAGAGAACAGCGATGGCCGGGGGCAAACGCTATTACATCACCACGCCGATCTACTACGTCAACGACAACCCCCACATCGGTCACGCATACACTTCCCTGGCATGCGACGTCCTGGCCCGGTTCAAGCGTCTCGATGGCTACGAGGTTAAGTTCCTCACCGGCACCGACGAGCATGGCCAAAAGGTCGAGAAATCGGCCCGTGCCGCCGGCATGGAGCCACGGGCCTTTACCGATAAGGTGTCGCGGAACTTCCACGAGCTGGCCAAGTTCATGAATTTCAGCTTCGACGACTTCATCCGCACCACCGAGGAACGGCACCGGCATGCCTGCCAGGGCTTGTGGCGGCGTTTGATGGAAAGGGAGCAGATCTACCTTGGCACCTATGCCGGCTGGTACGCGGTCCGCGACGAGGCCTTTTACGGCGAGAGCGAACTGATAGACGGTCCCGGCGGCGGCAAAATCGCCCCTTCCGGCGCCGAAGTGGAATGGCTGGAGGAGCCCAGCTACTTCTTCCGCCTGTCGGCATGGCAAGAACCCCTGTTGAGGTTTTTCGCCGACCATCCCGACTTCATCCTGCCGGCCAGCCGCCGCAACGAGGTGATCAGCTTCGTCAAGGGCGGGCTGCATGACCTGTCGGTGTCGCGGGCCAGCTTCCAGTGGGGCATTCCCGTTCCCGGCGACGCCGATCACATCATTTACGTTTGGCTGGACGCGCTCACCAACTATATCACCGCCATCGGCTTTCCCGACACCGGATCGGATGAATACGCCGCCTTTTGGCCGGCCGATCTGCACATGGTCGGCAAGGACATCCTGAGATTTCACGCCGTCTATTGGCCGGCTTTCCTTATGGCGGCGGACCTGCAACCGCCGAAAAGAGTTTTCGCCCACGGCTGGTGGACCAACGAGGGGGAAAAAATATCCAAGTCCCTGGGCAACGTCATCGATCCCTATCATCTGGTCGACAAATACGGCCTCGATCAAGTGCGCTATTTTCTGTTGCGCGAAGTGCCGTTCGGCAACGACGGCGATTTTTCCCACCCCGCCATGGTCAACCGCCTGAACGGGGAACTGGCCAACGACTTCGGCAATCTGGCGCAAAGGGTGCTGTCGATGATCGCCAAGAACTGTGGCGGCGCGGTGCCGCCGCCGGGAACGCTCGCCGGCGACGACGAGACCTTGCTCGCCGAAGTCCATGGCTTGCTCGAAAAAACCAGGAAAAACATGGACGTACAGGCATTCCACGAGGTCCTGGCGACGATCTGGGCGGTGATCCGCGCCTGCAACGTCTACACCGACCGGCAAGCGCCTTGGAAACTGAAGAAGGAAGACCCGGAGCGCATGGCGACGGTTCTCTACGTTCTGGCCGAGGCGATCAGGAATCTGGCGATCCTGACGTTGCCGTTCATGCCCCGGTCCATGGACCGGATGCTGGATCAATTGGCCGTCGCTAGAGACCGCCGCGCCTTCGCCTTCCTGGGCCCTGGTCACGCGCTGGTTCCGGTGACCGCCCTGCCGAAGCCGGAAGGGGTGTTTCCGCGCTTAGTGGTCGAAGGGCAGGGGCCTTGATGACGGCGCCGGGTCAGCCTCCAGGACTTGTCGACAGTCACTGCCACCTGGATTTCGCCGATTTCGACGGTGAGCTGGATGAGCTGGTCGACCGTGCCCTGGCGGCCGGCGTCGGCCATATCCTCACCATTTGCACCCGCGTCACAGGCTTCGAGGCGGTTTTGGCGCTGGCCGAGCGCTTCGACAACGTCTTTTGCACCGTCGGCGTCCATCCCCACGAGGCCGGCCGCGAACCGGAGGTCACCACCGAACGCCTTATCAGCCTGGCCCGGCACCCGAAAGTGGTGGGGTTCGGCGAAACCGGCCTCGACTATCACTACGAATTTAGCCCAAAGGAAGCGCAGCGGCGGAGCTTCCGCGTCCATATCGAGGCGGCGCGGGAAAGCGGCCTGCCGATCGTCGTCCATGCCCGCGACGCCGACGACGACATCCTTGCCATCCTGGGCGAGGAACAGGCGGCCGGCGGCTTTTCCGGTCTCATCCACTGTTTCAGCTCGGCCGCCGAGACGGCCTCGATGGTGCTTGACATGGGCCTTTACATCTCGTTTTCCGGCATCGTTACCTTCGCTGGCGCCAAGGCGTTGCGGGAAACGGCGAGGGGGCTGCCGCTGGAGCGGCTTTTGGTGGAGACGGATGCGCCCTACCTGGCGCCGGCGCCGAAGCGAGGCAAACGCAACGAGCCGGCCTTCGCCGCTTTCACGGCGGCGCGGCTGGCGGAACTCAAGGCCGTGCCGGCGGCCGAGTTCGCGGCCGCCACGACGGATAATTTTTTCCGCCTTTTCGGCAAAGCGGCGGCACCGGATTAATTTTGCAAATACCAGTATCTGACTGAAATGAAAATATTATCCATAATTTCCCATAATATACATTATGCGACATTCTTATATTCTGCCGCCGGCCTATCCCCAAGGAACAAATGATGAGCGCCAAGATGGACAAGCTGATGGAAACCATGGCGCTGCTGCGCGATCCCGAGCGCGGCTGCCCCTGGGATGTGGAGCAGACGTTCGAATCAATCGCCCCGCACACCATCGAGGAAGCCTACGAGGTCGCCGACGCCGTCGAGAGCGGCGACATGACGGCACTCAAGAACGAGCTGGGCGATCTCCTTTTGCAGGTGGTGTTCCATGCCCAGATGGCCAAGGAAGCAGGATATTTCGATTTTGACGGCGTCGTCGAAGCGATCCGCGACAAGCTTGTCCGCCGCCACCCGCATGTGTACGGGGACGCGGTGGTCGCCGGCGCCGCCGCCCAGACCCGGGCCTGGGAGGACTACAAGGCCGCCGAACGCCAAGACGGCGCCGGCAAAAACGATGACGACGACGATGATACCGGCGGCGTTCTTGCCGGCGTCGCCCGCGCCCTCCCCGCCTTGAGCCGGGCGCTTAAGCTGCAAAAACGGGCGGCGCGAGTCGGCTTCGACTGGGACCAGGCGGCGGCGGTGCTGACGAAAATCGCCGAGGAATCGGCGGAACTCGAAGACGTCATGGCGACCGGGTCCGATCCCGCCCGCCTGCAAGAAGAGATCGGCGACTTGCTGTTCACCTGCGTCAACCTGTCGCGCAAGCTCGGCATCGACCCCGAATTGGCGCTACGCCAGGGCAACGGCAAGTTCGAGTGCCGTTTTCGTCGCCTCGAGGTGCGGCTCGCCGCCGCCGGCAAAAGCCCCGCCGAGGCCTCGGCCCGCGAACTGGAGGCGTTCTGGGAGCAGGCCAAGGAAGACGAGAGAAGACAAGGGTAAGCGGCGATTTTCCCAGCCCCGGTGGCGGAGCCGTAAAAAGTGGATTAAATTCACCGGCATGAAAACGTTTCCGGCCATCAAACCGCCGCTGATTACGGCCCTTGCCCTGGTGGTCACGGCTATCATCCTCGGCGGCTGTTACATGCCCGTCCGTTTCGACGCCGAGATCGAAATTACCCGCTACGGTTTCTACAACATCATTTTCAATGGCTATCTGGTTTCTATCCCCTTGTATGACGGCTTGCGCAAAGGCAAGATTTCGGCCGGCGAGGAAAAAATCAAGGCGGCGAACCTGAAGACCGATTTGACCCGCGATTCCGCGGTCAAGGAATTCCAATACGTCAAACAAGGCCATTTCAAGGTTCATTGGGAGAAAAAAGGCGACCTGCTGCGTACCAAGATGGTGACGTTCCTCCGCCGCAACGCTAACATCATCAGCCTCAAATACGTCCGCACCACGGGCCGGATCACCATGACGGGCACGGCGGTAGCCCCATCGCAGGCCAAGAGACTCTCGGCGATGGGCCTCAACATTACCGGCGAACTCAGGCTCAAGACCGACGCCAACGTCGTCGATCACAACGCCACCAAGGTCAAAAAAACGAAGAAACACAGTAAACTCTATATCTGGAAACTGAAAAGCATCTTCGATCCGTCGCCGAATCTGGTAATCTCGGTGCGTTGACGGACCGCCCCTTCGCCGAGCCCCGAGAGAATCTGAAAAAGACATGGACCCCGCCGACCGCCCGCCGCGACATTCCGCCGACCAAATTTCGAAATGGATATGGCTCGGTTTTCCCGTTTTGTTCCTCGCCGCGTTATACGCCGCCGCTTTCTACGACGCAAGTTTCTGGCACGCCTATTTGGAGAGCGAATGGGGTTTGGTGGAGAACGCGCAGGTTCTGGTCCTCGCCATCGCCCTGGTTTACGGGGTGCGGATTCTGACCCGTTCGGAAATCTGGCCGGGCCGGTGGATGGGCTGGTGGGCGACCCTGATCGTCGCCGCCTGCGTCTATGCCATCGGCGAGGAGTCGAGTTGGGGACAGCATTATTTCGGCTGGCGGACGCCCGACTGGTTGCTCGTCGCCAACGATCAGGGCGAAATAAACCTACACAACATTTCCAGCTGGTTCGATCAGAAACCTCGCATCCTTCTCGAATTCAGCATCATCGCCGGCGGCACCCTGCGCCCCTTGTGGTTTTGGCTGAGGAGCCACGGAGCGGCGGCCGCCTCCAACTCATGGATTTGGCCGACGTTGGTGACCTTGCCGACCTCCCTCTTAGTCATAGTCTCCCGTGTTCCGGATCGATTCTACGACTGGGGAATTTTCGACATCGGCCCGGATGGCATGCGGCACAGCGAGGTGCAGGAGTTTTTCATGTTCTACTTTATCTTCCTTTATCTCCTCTCCCTTCACCGCCGCCTGACGCGGGCCGGCTCGCCGGCGGCGGCGAAACCGCTGACGGATTCGCCAGCAGCCTGATCAGGCTGGAGGTATCCCAACGGCCGCCGCCGCGTTCCTGGATTTGCCGGTAGTAGCCGTTGACGATGCCGGTGAGCGGCAGCGGCGCGCCCAGGTTCCTGGCCTCGGCGAGACAGATCGCCAAGTCTTTCAGCATCCAGTCGACGGCGAAGCCGAAATCGAACTCATCATCGAGCATGGTGTCGCCGCGGTTTGCCATCTGCCAGGAGCTGGCCGCACCCTGGGAGATCACGTCGACCACCTTTTTTGCGTCCAGTCCCGCCTGGCGGGCGAAATTCAGGCCCTCGGCGAGAGCCTGGATCAGCCCGGCTACGCAGATCTGGTTGACCATCTTGGTCAGTTGGCCGGCGCCGACGGGACCCATCAGGGCAACCTCGCGGGCGTAGGCCGAGAGCACCGGCCGGGCGCGCGCGAAAACTTCTTCGGCGCCGCCGATCATGATGGTGAGGGCGCCGCTTTCGGCCCCCGCCTGACCGCCGGAAACGGGGGCGTCAAGAAAGTCGAGGCGGCGCTCTTGGGCCTCTCGATGCACTTCCCTGGCGATCTCGGCCGAGGCCGTGGTGTGGTCGATGAAAACGGCGCCTTGTTGCATCGCCGCCAAGGCGCCGCCGGCGCCCAAGGCAACGTCGCGGAGGTCGTCGTCGTCGCCGACGCAGGCGAAGACGAAATCCGCTTCCGCCACCGCCGCCGCCGGGGTCTCGGCGACGGCGCCGCCGTGTTCCCCGGCCCAGGCTTCCGCCTTCGCCTGGGTGCGGTTGTGGACGGTGACGGCGTGCCCCGCCTTCGCCAGGTGCCCGGCCATGGGATAACCCATGACGCCGAGGCCGATAAACGCCGTCTTCAAGGCCGTCATTGCCGTTTCTCCTTGTCTCCGCTCGGCGTTGCCGCGACGCCAAGGCTTGTTTCGAGCAACTTGCCCGGATCGGCGGCGGCGGCCCTCCCCTCCCCTATTCATGAACGCCGCCGATTGGGATGGCGGGCTCAACGTATAACGGACGCTTTTCCCGGAATTCCCGGATGAACCAAAGAAATGCAGGGGCCTCCGTTCAGACGTTATAATCGAGCCCCAGGTCGCGGTAGCGCTCTGGGCTCTCGGCCCAGTTCTTGCGGACCTTGACGAACAGGAATAGGTGTACCCGGCGGCCGAGGATGTCTTCGAGCTCTCTTCGAGCCGCCTCACCCAGGGCTTTGATGCGCCGACCGTTTTTTCCCAGGACGATGCCTTTCTGGCTGGCTCGTTCAACGTAGATGACTTGGTCGATCTTGACGCTGCCGTCGTCTTTTTCCCGCCAACTCCCGGTTTCGACGGCAACCGCGTAAGGCAGCTCGTGATGAAGTTGCAGATAGAGCTTCTCACGGGTGATTTCAGCGGCGAGCAGGCGCTCGGGCATGTCCGAGAGTTGATCTTCGGGAAACAACCAAGGACCCTTGGGGGCCAAGCCGGCGAAATGCGCCGACAAGTCATCGACGCCGTCGCCATTGATGGCGGAAATCATGAAAATTTCGTCGAACAGGGCTTCCCCGGCCAATGCTTCGGCGAGATCGAGGAGCAGTGGTTTCTTGACCAGGTCTATCTTGTTGAGGGCCAGAACGGCCTCGCCATGCCCTCCCCCGCCGCCTTTTTTCAGCCCCTTGATAATGCCGCGAGTGTCTTTATCCAGGCCTTTTTTGCTATCTACTAGTAGAACTGTCGCATCGGCCTTTGCGGCGCCGCCCCAGGCCGATGCCACCATCGCCCGGTCGAGGCGGCGCCGGGGCGAAAAGATGCCGGGGGTGTCGACAAAGATGAGCTGGGCCGGACCGTTGATGCAAACGCCCATGACCCGGGCGCGGGTCGTCTGCGCCTTCGGCGAAACGATGGACACCTTGCCGCCGACCAAGCGATTGACCAGGGTCGATTTGCCGACGTTGGGGGCGCCGAGAACAGCGATGATGGAGCAACGGCTGGTCATGCCTCCTCCGAAGGCATGGGAATATCCGGAAAATCGATCCAACCACGGAGAGACGGGAAGGAAGAGGAAAAATCCGGAGATTCTGGCGGCCTTTTTGCCGGGCTAGTGGCCTGTATCATCTAAATTGCACCCCTACGATCATTTTTCCCGTCCCCTCGGTAGGAGGGAGCGCGTAGGCGATGCGGGTACATCGTCAAGCGTTCCCGACGCCCCGAGGGGACGGGAAAAACGACCCTTAAGGGCGGTCTTGCGAGGCTTCCGGACGTCGGCGCGCGACGCTTGTGGTGCACGGACACCACGGCGCGACGCGCTCCTAGCCGGAAACCTCGCAAGACCGTCGTAGGGGTGCAATTTAGATGATACAGGCCACTAACCACCGGCGGCCGAGGCGATTTCAGGATTCCCCCGCGCCGGTCTTGGCGCGGCTGGCAATTTCCGTGAAAATCGAACACCTTAGGATTTTCGCTTCAACTGCTCCAGCAAGACCCTGGCGGCGTCCTGCTCGGCGCGACGTTTGGACGGGCCGGTGGCGGTAGCGGGCGGCAGGCCGTCGACCGTCAGCTCGATGGTGAATGTGGGAGAGTGGTCCGGGCCGACACGGTCGATTTCCTGATAGGCCGGCAACGGCTTGCCCCGGCTTTGCGCCCATTCCTGAAGGCTCGTTTTGGCATCCTGGGGCGGCGTTGCCTCCTCGTCCATGAGGGGTGTCCAGTGGCGCTGCACGAAAGCGTCCGCCGCCTTCAGCCCGCCATCCAGGTAGAGCGCCGCGATGACCGCTTCCAAGGTGTCGGCGACGATGCCCGGATTATCGCGGCCGCCCGCCTCCGCTTCGCTCGCCAACAGGACCATGAATTGGGCGAGGCCGATCCTCTCCGCCACCCGGACCAGGGCCTCGCGGCAGACCAGAGCCGAATGGCGGCGCGCCAGCGCCCCTTCGTCCTCGCCGGCAAAGCGGCCGTAAAGCAGTTGCGCCACGGCCAGCCCCAGCACCCGATCGCCCAGGAACTCCAGACGCTGATAAGTCCGCCACTGTCCGGCGTCCCCCCGGCCCTGATCGGGCGCCGAGCGGGTCAGCGCCTGGGCCAGCAGCTCCGGGCGTTGGAAGCGATGTCCCAGCGCCCGTTCAGCTAGACCGGCGGGATCGGACATCACGCGGCAAATCTTTCTCGTTCAGCGGTCTCATTCGATGCCTCGGAAAAGGCGCCCGAAACGAACCGAATGGGCCCATTTCCAGATTTCCCATACTTCGCCGTCGATGGAAAAAAACAGAAATTCGGCGCGCCCCACCAGGTTTTTCATCGGCACGAATCCGACACCGCCGCGAACTCGGCTGTCGTTGGAATGGTCCCGGTTGTCGCCCATGGCGAAATAATGCCCGGCCGGCACGATATAGACATCCGTGTTGTCATAACGGTCGCGGTCGCTCTCTTCCAGGATGTAATGGCGGCGGCCGTTCGGTAAGGTCTCGATGTAGCGCGCAATCCGGCCGGTGTTGCCGTTGCGGTTGCGAACGACGTAGTCCTCGGTCCGTTGGCGTTTGACCGGTTCGCCGTTGATGTGGAGGATGCCGCCGACGAGCTGAATTCTGTCACCGGGGAGACCGATGATGCGCTTGATATAGTCGGTCTTGTTGTCGAGCGGCAATTTGAAAACGGCAACGTCGCCCCGTTCCGGCTCGCTGAAAAATATTCTTCCCGGTATCAACGGCAGGCTGAAGGGCAACGAGTGGCGGCTGTAGCCGAAAGAGAATTTGGAGACGAATAGATAGTCGCCGACCAGCAATGTCGGGATCATCGAGCCGGAAGGGATATTGAAGGGCTCGTAGGCGACGGTCCTGATGACAAGGGCGATCAGCACCGCATAAATGATGGTCTTGATCGTTTCCCTGATGCCGTGAAAACTAGAGTTATTCATTAATATTTTTTTATTATATATTGATTTTCATTAATTTTATTATTTCTGGCTTTCCGGACACCAGGAGATCAAGCCAGCATCTTCAATCCCTGTCAAGACGCTATGGGAGTTAAGCCGGAATGATCTTCCGGCGCCGCGGTGGCGGAAATCACCACCATGGCGTGGGCCATGGGATATTCATCGCTGAGCGACAGATCGACGCGCGCCGTCATTCCCGGCGGGGTGAGTTCGTCGAGGCGTTTTCTGGCTCCGCCCGTCAACGTCATGAACGGTTGCCCCGAAGGAAAGTTGTCGATGGCGAGATCCCGCCAATGGACGCCATCGCGAAAGCCCGTACCCAAGGCCTTGGCGCAAGCCTCCTTGGCGGCGTAGCGTTGGGCGTAGGCCGCCGCCGGCTTGGCGCGGGTTTCGGCGGTGTTGCGTTCGCTCTCGGTGTAGATTCGGGCGGTGAAACGTTCGGCGAAGCGTTCCAGGGTCTTTTCGATGCGGCGGATATCGCAAATGTCGGTGCCGATCCCGAGGATCATTGAACTCTTCCCCTGGCCGCGTTCATGAGTTCGAGCATATGCCTTATGCTTTGTTCGAGGCCGCAGAAAATGGCCTCGCCGACGAGAAAATGGCCAATGTTCAACTCGACGATGGTGGGGATGGCGGCAATGGGGCCGACACTGTCATAGGTCAGCCCGTGACCGGCATGGCATTCCAGGCCGATGTCCTCGGCGTGGGCGGCGGCTTCGCGGATGCGGCCGAGTTGCCGCTCCCGTTCGGCCCCCTTGGCGTTGCAATAGGCGCCGGTGTGCAGCTCGACTACCGGCGCCGCCAAGGCGCGGGCGGCGTCCAGTTGCGCCGCCTCGGGTTCAACGAAAAAAGAGACGCGAATGCCGGCCCGATTCAGCGCCTCCACGTAAGATGCCAGATGAGCGCTTCCCCCGACCACGTCGAGACCGCCCTCGGTGGTCCGTTCCTGGCGCTTTTCGGGAACGATGCAGGCGGCATGGGGTTGGTGGCCGAGCGCCACCTCCAGCATTTCCGGCGTCGCCGCCATTTCCAGGTTCAGCGGCAGGTTGATTTCGCGGCTGAGGCGGTCGATGTCGGCATCGGAAATATGCCGGCGGTCCTCGCGCAGGTGCGCCGTGATGCCGTCGGCGCCGGCCTTGGCGGCGACCGCGGCGGCGTCCACCGGGTCCGGATGGCCACCGCCACGGGCATTGCGGATGGTGGCCACGTGATCGATGTTCACGCCGAGGCGAAGGACGCGTTTCATGGCTTTGCGTCCTGTTTTTTGCGCAGCCGTTCGCGGCCTCGCCAGCGGCCCCTGTTGACCCGATAGGAATACAATACCGGCTTCAGCGAAAAATAGAACGCCAACCACACCAGGATGCCCGTCGGAATGCCGCCGACGAACATCGGCCACCAGACC
>DUZD01000011.1 GCA_013349695.1 Rhodospirillaceae bacterium | reverse complement strand
GCGATGCTGGAGCATCGCAAGCGGCGGCTGACGACGCCCAAGACCTTGTAAACGCGGCCCTTCGGGTTGACCTGGGAAGCGCGATTGCCGCGTCGCGAATGCTTGACGATGTCCCGGCATTGCCAACCATTTGGCATGGGCCAAAATCGCCGGCGCATCCGCTCCTAACACTCGCGCTTCCCAGGTCAACGCAACCCATGATGAACTCCCCAAACAGGCTCTCAAGGAATGCCGAGAAACTTGTGAATTTGCAGGCTCAAGCGCCATTGCGGATGGTCGAGGCAGTAACGCACCGCCAGCTCGGTGTTGCGGTCCCGCTCGGCGCCGTCCATCGGCTGCAGGAAGAAGTGCCGGAAATCGAACCTTTCGAATTGTCCGGGATCGGCTCCCTCCTGAGGGTAGACGAGCTTCAGCTCGTCGCCGCCGGTCTGCGCCAGTTGGGCGCCCGCCTTCGGGCTGACGCAAATCCAATCGACGCCGTCTGGCGCCGGCAGGGTGCCGTTGGTTTCGATAGCGACCTCGAAACCGGCGTCACCAAGCGCGGCGGCGGCGGCGGCGTCGAGTTGCAACAAGGGCTCGCCGCCGGTGCAGACGACCAGCGGAGATCCCGACGCCCCGGCCCATTTGGCCTTGGCGGCGGCGGCCAGCTCCCCGGCGCCGGCGAAGAGGCCGCCGCCGTCGCCGCCGGTGCCGACAAAGTCGGTGTCGCAAAAAGCGCAAACGGCGGTGGCCCGATCCCCTTCCAGGCCGGACCACAGGTTACAGCCGGCAAACCGGCACAAGACGGCGGCGCGCCCGGCGTTGGCGCCCTCGCCCTGGAGGGTGAAGAAGAGCTCCTTGAGAGCGTAGGTCATTACCCGCCGCCGCCGGAGGAGTAACAAAGTGGGTCCGCCACGCCCGCCTCCTCGAACCCCTTTAGCCTCAGCAGGCAGGCGTCGCACCGGCCGCAAGGAGCGCCGTCGGGACCGGGATCGTAGCAGCTCATGGTCAATCCGTAATCGACGCCCAGATCCAGACCCTTGCGGATGATCCCAGCCTTGTTAAGCTTGATTACGGGAACGCGGATAGTGATTTTCCGCTTTCCCTCGACGCTCGCCTTGGTCGCCAGATTGGCCATTACCTCGAAGGCGTCGATGTATTCACCGCGGCAATCGGGATAGCCGCTGTAATCAAGCGCGTTGACGCCGATGAAAATATCATGTGCCGCCTCGACTTCCGCGAAGGCCAGGGCATGAGAAAGAAAAATGGTATTGCGGGCCGGAACGTAAGTGACGGGAATGGCACCGCCGATCTCGTCCGCCTTGCGGTCCTTCGGCACCTCGATGTCGTCGGTCAGGGCCGAGCCGCCAAAGGCGCGGAGGTCGATCTCGGCGATGACATGCTTTTCAACCGCCGCCGCCCGGGCGACCCGCCCAGCCGCCGCGATCTCGGCTTGATGGCGTTGGCCGTAGCGGAAAGTCAAGGCGAGGACGGCGAATCCCGCCTCCAAGGCGATGGCGAGGACGGTGGCGGAGTCCAAGCCTCCGCTCAACAACACCACCGCCTTGGGTTTTTTGCTCAATTGCCGTCCTCCCAATGACTGGGGTAGATATCACATAGGAAACATGCCTGGCGAGGAGACGATGAACAAGGTCAAGGAGGCCATCCGCGAAAAAGCGCGAGCGCTGGGTTTCGATGCCGTCGGCTTTTGTTCCGCCGACACCAACCATCGACAGAAAAGCGATCTGGTGGCGTTTCTGGCCTTGGGCCGGCACGGCGATATGGCCTGGATGGCCGACACCGCCAAACGCCGCGCCGCCCCCAAGGCGCTGTGGCCGGAAGCCCACGGCATCGTCGTCCTCGGCATGAATTACGGCCCGGCCTCCGATCCCCTGGCCGACCTTCACCGCCGCCGCCGGGGCGCCGTTAGCGTCTACGCGCAAGGCGGCGACTACCATCCTGTCATCAAGAAGCGGCTCAAACGGCTGGCGCGGTGGATGTGCGAATGCCACGGCGGCCAAGTCAAGGTCTTTGTCGATACCGCGCCGGTGATGGAAAAGCCGCTGGCCGCTTGCGCCGGGCTCGGCTGGCAAGGCAAGCACAGCAATCTGGTTTCGCGGGATTTCGGTTCCTGGCTGTTCCTGGCGGAAGTGTTCACGACTCTCGAATTGCCGCCGGACGATCCGGCCGCCGATCTTTGCGGCTCGTGCAACCGTTGCCAGGAAGCCTGTCCGACGGAGGCCTTGTCCGAACCCTACAGGATCGACGCCAGCCGCTGCATCTCATACCTGACCATCGAGCACAAGGGAACGATCCCCGATGCCTTGAAGGAAAAAATAGGTAACCGCATCTTTGGTTGCGACGATTGTTTGGCGGTCTGTCCGTGGAACAAGTTCGCGTCGCCGAGCAGCCATGACTCGTTCTTTCCCAGGCCGCAGGCAACAGCGCCCCGCTTGGCCGATCTCGCCGGCTTGGATGACGCCGCTTTCCGCGAGGTTTACGCCGGCTCTCCCATCAAACGCCTGGGCCGCGACCGGCTGTTGCGCAACCTTCTCATCGCCGTCGGTAACAGTGGCGATGCCGACCTCGCCAAGACCGCCCGCGCTCACTTGGGCGCCCCTTCGCCGCTGGTCCGGGAAGCCGCCGCCTGGGCGCTCGAACGATTGCGCAAAAAGCCTTCTCCATCGCCCCGTTGACGGCGCCGGCGGCTTGGCGTTGGCTGGCGAAATTACGGAAATATGGTCGATTACCGCTGGTGGATTTTCATCCGCCCAACCCATCCGACCGCGGGCCGGTCAAAATCGGCCAGTAGACCGCCGAAAAAATGGTGAAGGCCGCCACCCATAGAAGCCCCGCGGTGATGACAAGGTTTCCGTAATATTCCACTTCGGCGAGCGGCGCGGAGAGCCGAACAATCGCCGCCAACGTGACCAGAACGTACGCCGCCACGATCGACCGATGAATCACCAAGGGCCGCCCCGTGTGACCCAATGACGCCCGTGTCGTCACCGCCAACACCATGGTCCCGATGGCCCCGATGGTCAGGGCATGAAGGGCGGTGCTGGCCGGTATCACGTCGGTCAGCACCGCCAACCCCCGGCAGGCGAATCCCACCACCAACCAGGCATGACCCAAATGGAGAACCCATAAAATGGGTTGGTCGATGGTCGTGGCTGTCCGCCAGTACCTCATGCGCAAGGCCAGCGCCAGCGCCGCGGCGACAGCCGGAGCGCCGCCGAGCCAGCCGCCGGCGGCGGCCAAGTCGGCGGCGGCGGTGGCGATGATGGCAAGGAAAACCGCCGCTTCCACAAGCGGCTCGGAACGAACCTCGGCATCCTCGTTTTTGATCCTCAGCGCATTGGCGGTGAAGCTGGGAATTATCCGGCCGGACAGAACCGTCATCATCAAGATGAACGTGTAAAGCGCCAGTTTGAGGCCGGTGAACCCGGTGTCGTCGGTTACCTCCAGAAAATCGAGGTGAAAAAGCAGATTGGCGGCGAAAAAGAGGATAAGAAACACCAGAAAGAAAAAATTGCGGCGCTGCCCCGAACCCAGAATCGGCGGGATCAAAAAGAAAATAACGGCCGGGATCAGGGCCAGGTCGGCCATCGCCACTACCGGCGGAGGGAAAACTCCTTGTAACCAAAAAGCGATCCGGCCGGCAAACCATAGCGCCACCAGAAAGGCCAGGCGGCCGCCCCGTTCCGGGGACGTTTTCGTCCACGTGGGCACCGCCGTCAGCAAAAAGCCCGTGGCCGCCGCCATGGCGAAGCCGAACAGCATTTCGTGGCCGTGCCACAAAACCGGCGCCATCGTCTTGGAAAGGACCAACCAGCCGGCGTAAGCGGCGAGCCAAGCGGCCAGGGAAAAAGCCCCGTAGACTCCCGCCAGCAGGAAAAAAGGGCGGAACCCGTAAGACAGAATTGTAACGGGTTCGTTCGGTTGCCGGGCGGGCGATGATATGATCCGTGACGGCATTTTGTTTGGCCTCCAGGCGTTCCCGAATAATTCCGCGGGAAATTTAGAGTATTTCAAGATTGGCCGGCGCCAGCCGGGGATAATTGACGGCTGTCAATCCACCATCTGGCGGACGGTATGAAGAGGATTATGTTTTAGTCGGCTTGACTGGGAATCTGGCTGAGGATAACAGTTCCCTGGAGATTAGTGCAATGATGACTTTCAGGACAGGCCACACCGCCGCCGCCGCCGCGGTCCTTATCATCCTCTCCGCCGCTCCCGCCTGTGGCGGGGAACGGCAATCCGGCGAGGTCTTCCGTGATTGCCGCCAGTGCCCCGAGATCGTGGTGATCCCCGCCGGCTCTTTTGTCATGGGCTCCGACGAGCCGGGCGCCAGGGGCCAATTCAGAAAGGAGATGCCCGCCCGCCGTGTCACCATCGAGCGTCCGTTCGCCATCGGCAAATTCGAGGTCACTTTCGACGAATGGCGGGCTTGTCGCGACGATGGCGGATGCACGGTCAAACCCGACGACCACAAATGGGGACGCGGCCGGCGTCCGGTCGTCAACATCACATTCGCCAATACCGGCGAATATCTGCGCTGGATCACCAACAAGACGGGCCATTCCTATCGTTTGCCAACGGAAGCCGAATGGGAATACGCGGCGAGGGCGGGAACCGCCACGGCTTACTCGTGGGGTGACGAGGTCGGCATGGACAACGCCAATTGCCGGACCTGCGCCCCTGAAATCAGCCATCAAACCTTTCCGGTCGGATCTTATAAACCGAATCCGTTCGGTCTCTACGACGTTCACGGAAATGTCTGGGAGTGGGTCGAGGACTGCTGGAACCCAAACCACAAAGGCGCGCCAGTGGACGGCTCCGCCCGCCTTTCCGGCAAATGCCGGTACCGGGTGACGAGAAGCGGCTCCTGGTATTACGTTTCCACCAACGTTCGCTCGGCCTACCGCGCCAAATATATCGCCAAAGCCTACAGTTACGGCATCGGCTTTCGCTTACTCCGCGAACTGCCCTGACGCCCGAAGGAGATCCACCGCCTCTTCCGTCGCCGAACCCCGAATCGCCGATTAATCGGACTGATTCGGTGTTATTCGGTGGCCAAGGCAGGCGCCAATTGGCTTAAGGCATCCTGGTGTCGCCGGTTGGAAATCCACAAAAAATTTCTTGCCAACTCGACACGCACCCGTTACCGCGCCGGCGGTTCCCCGGCCTCGGGCCGGCCGTTCAACTCCTCGAAAAAATAATGGGGAATTATAGAACCTCGGCGATACGTTGACGAGTTCGCCACAGGCTCTGTAACCTGAACGGCGTGCCGTTCGATGGCATCATGTCCCATACGGCGGCGGCAATGGGCGGCAAGCGGCTTACCTTAAGGAGCGTTGATACATGGGGCGCGGACCAGAGCTTTTTCAACAGTTCGAGGCCGATTTCGGCGACGTTGCGCGGGCCGCCGTTAAACCCAAGAGCGACAAATCGGTTTTCGGTAACGGACGGGATGTCATCCAACCCGACATCTCCGTGCCAGATGGCCTTGAACTTGATGACCGCAATAAAAGTGATGGTCTGTTGTTCCTGCGGGAGATTCAGGCGGAGAGCTTCCCACTCTGCTTTTTCGATCCGCAGTACCGGGGCATCCTCGACCATCAGCGCTACGGCAACGAGGGCGAGCGTCAGCGGGCGAGGTCCAAGTTGCGGCAAATGCCGGAACCAGAGATCAAGCAGTTCCTGCGCGGAATCGACCGCGTGCTTATGCCGATGGGCCAGTTGCTTTTCTGGACGGACAAGTTCCATCTCTGCACCGGCCTTGGCCCCTGGCTCGACAAAACGAACCTGGATATCGTAGACCTGATTGTATGGAACAAGATGCGGATAGGCATGGGCTACCGGAGCCGCCGCGTCAGCGAATATCTAGTCGTTATGCAGAAGGCGCCGCGCCGCGCCAAGGGCGTCTGGACCTTGCATGACATTCCCGACGTTTGGGACGAGAAAGTGACAAACGACGGTCCGCATGCCAAGCCAGTCGGCTTACAGGGCCGCCTGATCGAGGCCCTGACGAATACGCGGGACATCGTGATCGATCCCGCGGCGGGCAGCTACTCCGTGTTGAAAGCGTGTCAGCGAACAAACAGACGTTTCCTCGGGTGTGACATCGAGGGCTAGCGTGGCCTTGATCCGCAACAGGCAAGGGGGGCGAACCGATGGCGGCTATACGCGCGTCTTCGGCGACCCTCAACTCGGAAGCCTTATCAGCCGCGTTTAAACGCAACAATCGGTGTCGGTCGCCCAGTTCGTGGTGTTTTCAAGCTTTTGCCGTTGTCAGGTCTTGCTGCTGATTTGGCGTCATACTTCGATGTTGAAGCTCTTCCCATCTCGCAACAACGTGGCGGCGGCGGCATGCCCCGGAACCCTTCGATGCCATTGATATGAGTGGCGCCCCCGATCAATTCAGCGGAGCCGGCCGCGAGATCGGAGATCAGGATTGGCCGCCGGCGCGGGTTAGGTCGTCGAGCTGTTTTTGCATCTGGCTGAGCTTGGCGCGGAACTCGTCCAGTTTTTCCTTGGACGGACCGGAAAATTCTTGTCCATTGCCCCTCTTGCTCTCCCCGCGACCGCCGCCCTCGCGGTGCGGCGCCAACGTTTTCATGGCGTTCTCGAAATCCGCCATGTTTTGCTTGCCCATGTTCTTGAGCCGGCCAAAGGACAGCGCCCCGTCCTTGGCGTCCCGCGTGTAATGGCGCATCTGCTCCTGATTGCGGGCGAACGCGTGCATGGAATGGTCCAGATAACGGGACACCAGAGCCTGCAAGCTGTCGCCGTGGAAACTGATCAAATGACGAAGAAAGTCGATGGGCAGCAGATGCCGCCCCCTCGCTTCTTCCTCGACGATGATTTGGGTCAGCGCGGCACGGGTGATGTCGTCGCCGGTGCGGGAGTCATAAACGACGAAGTCCGTCCCGTCCCTGACCATCCGCGCCAAGTGGACGAGGGTGACATAGGAACTGGTCGCCGTGTTGTAGAGGCGGCGGTTGGCGTATTTCTTGATCTTGATCGGCGCTTTTGCCGATCCGGGGGCGGCGGCGCCATTCCCGGCGGTGCCGGCCTTGTCGTCCATGGCGAAACGTTCCGCTCCGGGTGATCCTGTCATCGCCGCCATAGGTAACACAAAAATATCCGGCGGAAAATGCTGCAATGCAATAAAACGCCCTCCGCCCCTCAAACCGGCTCCTTGGGCACCGTTTCACGCATCGAGGGCCGCTTGCAAAATTCCTCGAACCAGCCGGCAAGGACCTCCCGGCCGGCTCGCCAGTGGTCATCGGGAAAGCGGAAGTCCAGCCAACCGAGGGCACAGCCGATGGAGATCCAGCCGATCGTGACGTCACCCGCCAGGAGACCCGCGTCGGCCTCCGCGTCGAGCGCGTCATGTCCCCTTTCGACGCAGCTCTTTTGGCGCTCCGCCCACGCCGCCGAACGTTCCTCTTGCGGGCGCCGGCCTTCGAGAAGCCGCAATACCGCCGCATCGAGGATGCCGTCGGCCAGGGCCTGTTGCCTGAGCGCGATCCAGCGGGCGCCGCCGGCCGGCGGGAACAGCCTGATCCCGTCGTGGAGAGTGTCGAGATGCTCGCAGATGACCGGCGAATCGTAGAGCACCTCGCCGCCGCCGGTGACCAGCGTCGGCACCTTGCCCAGGGGATTGAGCAGGACGATGTCGTCTTCTTCTTTCCAGACGTTGGTGGGGATCAGCTCGATGCCGTCGGCAAGACCGGTCTCGATGGCCGTCACCATGACCTTGCGGACATAAGGCGAAGTCGGCGAATAGCGGAGTTTCATGGGCGACCCTCAGAAGCTGTCCTTGCGCCGGCGGATTTCGGCGAAGACGGAAACCGCGTCCTTGCCGGCCAACCCGGTGGCTTCGATCAGGTCCGGGTGGTCGGCGCGCAGGAAAGGGTTGGCGGCTTTCTCCTCGGTCATGGTCGAGGGCACCGTCGGCTTGCCCGCCCGCCTCAGGGCCCGGACATTTTCCGCCCGCGCTTTCAGGGCGGCGTTGCCGGGCTCGATGGTGAGCGCGAAATCGGCATTGGCGCTGGTGTATTCGTGGGCGCAATAGACCAAAGTCCCGTCGGGCAAGGCGCGAAGCTTGTTCAGGCTCGACCACATCTGCTCCGCCGTCCCCTCGAACAGCCGGCCGCAACCGAGCGAGAACAGGGCGTCGCCGCAAAAAAGCGCTTGCGAGTCCTCGAACCAGTAAGCGACATGACCGCAGGTATGGCCGGGGACCGAGAACACCCGGGCAGTTTGTCCGCCAATGGCGACCAAATCGCCCTCGCCGACCTCGACATCGACGCCCGGGGTGCTCGAAGCCTCGGCGCGGGAGCCGACGATCTTGCATCCCGTCGCCCGTTTGAGTTCCATATTGCCGCCGACATGATCGTCGTGATGATGGGTGTTGAGGATATGGGTGAGCTTCCACCCCAGGCGGTCCAGCGCCGCCAGCACCGGCCCCGCCACCGCCGGATCGACGGCGGCCGTGGCCCCCGTTCCCGGATCGTGGGCGAGGTAAGCGTAGTTGTCGGAAAGAATGGGGACATGCTGAATTTCAAGAGAAGGCATGGCCGTCACCTGTACACTTCAGTTGCACCTCCAAACGGGTTTCAAGGAGACTATCACCATATCCCTCCGTTAGGCTACACTTCTCCGCCATGTGGACCGACGCCATAGATCTGCGTGACTTCTACGCATCCGGCCTGGGATCGGTGGCGCGGCGGATAATCGACCGGCGCATCCGCGACGTCTGGCCGGACGTCAAAGGGCAAAATATACTTGGCCTGGGCTATGCGACACCATTTCTCGATTCCTTTCGCGGCGAGGCGGCGCGGGTCCTGGCGGCGATGCCGGCCCCGCAAGGCGTACTGCACTGGCCGCCGGATGGCGGCGGGCTGACGACGTTGATCGACGAGGTCGAACTGCCCTTTCCGGATATGTCCATGGACCGGGTACTCCTCGTCCATGCCCTGGAATGCGCCGAGCAGGTGCGGCCGATGATGCGTGAAATTTGGCGGCTGCTTTCCGGCGGCGGCCGGCTGCTGGTGGTGGCGCCAAACCGGCACGGCATCTGGACCCGTTTCGAGCGCACCCCTTTCGGTCATGGGCGTCCCTACTCGCCGGCTCAGTTGTCGCGCGAGCTGCGCGACACCATGTTCACGCCCTTCCAGTCGATGACCGCCCTGTTCGTCCCGCCGACGCGCTCGCGGATGGTCCTGTCCTCGGCGGCCGCCTGGGAGGAAATCGGCCAGCGCTGGTTCGCCGCCTTCGCCGGGGTGATCATGGCCGAGGCCACCAAACAGATTTATGCCGGTCAAGCCCAGGCTCAACCCGCCGCTCGCCGGCGGCGCTCCTACATGCCGCTGGCGGAGAAGAATTCCGGCACCCCGACGCGGGGGTGACGGGCCGCGAAAACCCGCTCCTATCCGCTCTACTTCAATAAGTTAGAGCAAACTCTCCAGATTGATAAATCGCCTTTGGCGATTCCTATCGAACTGGATTTGCTCTAAGCAGAAACACCGCCTGTTCGCCAAGGAGATTGGCGGTGAAGACCGACGAGCCGATGCGGCGCGTCGTTCCGTTGTGGTCCAGCGAGATGCTGCGTTCGACGGTGACCCCCTGCTCCTCGCAAAGGACGATGAAGTCCTTGATGGAGCATAAATGAATATTGGGGGTGTCGAACCAATCATAGGGCAAGGTATCGTTGAGCGGCATCCGGCCGCGAAAGCCCAGGTACAGGCGCAGCCGCCAGTGGGCGAAATTGGGAAACGAAACGATAGCCCGCCGGCCAATGCGCATGAGATTCAGCAACACCTCCTGGGGGGCGTGCATCGCTTGCAAGGTCTGGCTCAAGACCACATAGTCGAAGGCCTGGTCGGGATAGTCCTTGAGGTCGATCTCGGCGTCGCCCTGGATCACCGACAGTCCGGCGCTGACACAGGCATTGACGCCTTCGGTGCCGAGCTCGATGCCGCGTCCGTCCACCTGCTTGAAATGAACCAGGTAATCGAGAAGCGTGCCGTGGCCGCAACCGACGTCAAGGACGCGCGAGCCGGGCGCGATCATGTCGGCGATGAGTTGCAGATCGACACGAATGGACTTGCGTCCGTCGCCGCCCATCATGGCGTCGTCTTCATCCCAGCCCCGACCGGGGCAGACCGCGATGTTCGGCGGCGCCGGCGATGAATCCGTTGAGCACCCTGTGGAATTCGGGCACGTTTTGGAGAAAAGAGTCATGGCCGCTGTCGGTTTCGATCTCGGCGAAACTGACGTTGGCGGCGGCGGCGTTCAAGGCCTTCACGATCATTCGGTTTTCCTCTGTCGAAAACAGCCAGTCGCTGGTGAACGAAAAGACGCAAAAGCGGGTCTTGGTGTCCTGGAAGGCGCTGGCCAGAACCCCTCCATACTCCGCCTCGAGATCGAAGTAATCCATCGCCCTGGTGATATAGAGGAAGGAATTGGCGTCGAAGCGGTCGACGAAGGAGATGCCTTGATGGCGCAGATAGCTTTCAACCTGGAAATCGGCTTCGAACCCGTAAGTAACCGCCTCCCGATCCTGCAGGCGGCGGCCGAACTTACGGTGCAACGCTTGTTCGGACAGATAGGTGATATGGGCCCCCATGCGGGCCACGGCGAGGCCGCGGCGCGGTTGTTTCCCCTGGCTCAGATAATCGCCGCCGCACCAGTCGGGATCGGCCATGACCGCCTGCCGGCCGACTTCGTGCAGGGCGATGTTCTGTGACGAACAGCGGGCCGCGCAGGCAATGGGCACGGCGGCGAATACACGCTCTGGATAGCTGGCCACCCACTGGAGAACCTGCATGCCGCCCAAGGACCCGCCGACGGCCAGGAACAACTGCTCGATGCCCAGGTGGTCGAGCAGCATGGCCTGGACGCGCACCATGTCGCCAATGGTGAAGACCGGAAAATCCAGGCCCCATGGCTTGCCCGTCGCCGGGTTGGTCTCCGTTGGCCCGGCGGTGCCCATGCAGCCGCCCAGGATGTTGGCGCAGATGACGAAAAAACGGTCCGTGTCCAGCGGCTTGCCGGGGCCGACCATGATATTCCACCAGCCCGGCTTGCCGGTGACCGGGTGCGGCTCGGCGACGAACTGGTCGCCGGTGAGTGCGTGACAGATATAGACGGCGTTCGAACCTTCGTCGTTGAGGCGGCCATAAGTCTGATAGGCCACGGGGAACGCCGGCAAAAGGACGCCGCTGTCAAGGCGAAGCGGCTGATCCTTGCCAAGAATCACCTTGCGGCCGGGAAAGGCGCCGGTCCCGCCCCTTTCGGCGTTGCCCTCGGCGGCGATTCGGCTTTCCAATATGGTCATGGCTCGTCGCGTCCGTCCGTTCCTTTCTGGAAAAGGCTTTCATAGGGGAGTGCCGCATAGGTGAGTGTCAATGTTTTCTTTTGATTTTGCAAAGACATGCCATTACCACTAGGCGACTTCAATGGCACCGGGCGCGATCCCTTGCCCCTTGCCCTGGCAAATGCCACCGGAAAACCAAGTGCTGGCTTCCTTAAATCGGGTAGTCCGTGATTGTTCTTTTGTATCTCCTTGGCGGCAAGCGGCGCGCGGGCGTCGCGGAGGCGCCTTATAGATGAGGCGGAGCACTGGAGCATGTCAAGATTGGTCGGCGCCAGCCCCGCTTGGCTCTTTTTCGCGGTTCACCATTTTTGTGAATGTTTGTGAATGCTTATGAATATTAATGAAGGTCGGTACTCGAAATGAGCGCCCCTAAATCATTGGATGCGTTGCGCCGTGAAATCGATGCGATCGACGATTCCATCCATGACCTGCTCATGGGCCGAATGAAGGTGGTGGAGAAGGTCCGCGACTTCAAACGCGACTATAAGGTGAAAATCAAGCCTCATCGCGAGGCCGAAATTCTCTACCGCTTGATCTCCCGTCACCAGGGGCCGTTCCCGAAGCGCGAGCTGGTCCGCATGTGGCGCGAGTTGATCGTCGCCACCCTTACTATCGAAGGACCGTTTTCGGTTGCCGTCTACTTGGACGAAGGCGAGGAGGGGTACTGGGACTTGGCGCGCGATCAGTACGGCTCTTTCACGCCGATGTCGGCGCAGGGCTCGGTGCGCCGGGTCATCGATGCCGTCCGCAGCCAGAAGGCGACGGTGGGTATCCTGCCGTTGCCACGGCGCGATGACGATGATCCTTGGTGGCGCCATTTGGTGACCGAGAGCGATGATGCGCCCAGGATCATTGCCCGGCTGCCTTTCGCCGGGCCGGGCAATGATCGTGGCACCGACTTGGGGGCGCTGGTCATCTGTCCCGTCGCCCAGGAGCCGACGAACCGGGATCACTCGTTCCTGGCCATCGAGACGGATGACGAAATCGGCCTTGGCCGCCTTGGCTCGGCGCTGACCCATGCCGGCCTTCCTCCCGCCTTCACCGCCGCCTGGCATGAGGGGCGGGCTAGCGACCCTTGGCTGTATTTGGCCGAGGTCGGCGTCTTCGCGGTAAAGGACGACCGCCGGGCGGCAAGGTTCCTTGACCGACTCGGAAAGCCGGTTAAACGGTTGGTTTGGCTTGGCGGATTCGCCGCTCCCTTGACCGCCGACGAATTGGCGTGACTATCCTCGTTCCGCGCCCCGACATCATGGGCATCGTTCCTTACGTGGGCGGCGAATCCACGGTTCCCGGTTTGCGGCGCGTCATCAAGCTGGCCTCTAACGAAAGCGCCCTCGGGCCGAGTCCGCAAGCCGTGCAAGCCTACAACGAGGCCGCCGGCACCCTGCACCGCTACCCCGACGGCGGCAGCGAGACCCTGCGCCATGTCCTGGCTTCGCACCATGGCCTGGACCCGGCGCGCATCGTTTGCGGCGCCGGATCGGACGAATTGATATGCAACCTCTGCCGCGCCTATGCCGGACCGGGCGACGAGGTTCTCCACAGCAGACACGGCTTTCTCATGTTCGCCATCTACGCCAAGTCGGTGGGAGCGACGCCGGTCGCCGCGCCCGAGAAGACTCTGACGGCGGACGTCGACGCGCTGGTCGATCGGGTGACGCCGAAAACCCGCATCCTGTTCCTGGCCAACCCCAACAACCCGACGGGAAGCTATCTTCCCGCCGCGGCGTTGAAGCGGTTGCGCGCCGGCCTGCCGGAAAGCGTCCTCCTGGTGATCGACGCGGCTTACGCCGAATACGTCGGCGGGGATGGCTACTCGCCAGGCATCGACCTGGTCGACGGCGGCGACAATGTCGTCATGACGCGGACATTTTCCAAGATCCACGCCCTTGCCGGCCTGCGCTTGGGATGGGCCTATTGCCCCACCGCCGTCGCCGACGTGCTCAACCGCGTGCGCGGCCCGTTCAATGTGTCGGCGCCGGCGCAAGCGGCCGGTGCCGCCACTTTGGGCGACACCGCCCACACCGCCCGCGTCCGCTCCCACAACGATAAGTGGCTGCCGTGGACGGCCGGCAAGGTCAAGGACCTGGGCTTGGCGGCGCCGCCATCGGCCGGCAATTTCCAACTGGTCCGATTCCCGACGGAAAAGGGTCGTGACGCCGAGGCCGCCGACGCCTTCCTCAAGGAGCGCGGGATCATCACCCGGCACATGGCCGTCTACGGCCTCCCCGAGGCTTTGCGCGTCACCATCGGGGGCGAGGAGGAAATGTTGGCCTTCATCGAAGCCTTGGATGAGTTCATGGGCTGAGCCGTGAAAGACAAGAACCCCACCGTGCTTTTCCAACGCATCGCTTTCATCGGTTTCGGCCTGATCGGCTCGTCCCTGGCCCGCGTCGTCCGCCGCCAGGGATTGGCCGGCCATATCGCCGTTTGCGCGCGCAGCCGGAAAACCCTGGACAAGGCGCGGGCCTTGCGGTTGGCCGACAGCGTCAGCCTTGACGCCGGGGAAGCGGCCAGCGGCGCCGACTTGGTGATGATCTGCACGCCTTTGAGTGCTTATTCGGAAGTCGCCGCCGATATCGTCCCGGCGCTGGAAACGGGTTGCATCGTCAGCGATGTCGGATCGGTCAAGGTGTCGGTGCTTCGCGAACTGGGCTCGGTGTTGCCCGATGGGGTCCATCTGGTTCCGGGCCATCCGGTCGCCGGCACCGAGCATTCGGGGCCCGAGGCCGGATCAGCCGAACTTTTCGCCGGCCGCTGGTGCATCCTGACGCCGCCGCAAGGGACGCCGCCGGCGGTAACGGAACGGGTGGCGGAACTGTGGCGGCGCGCCGCCATGAACGTCGAGGTCATGGACCCCGAGCACCACGACCAGGTGTTGGCTATGACCTCGCACCTGCCTCATTTGATCGCCTACAGCATCGTCGACACAGCCACCGACTTGGAAGACTACCTGAAAAAGGAGGTGGTCAAATTCTCGGCCGGTGGATTTCGCGATTTCACTCGCATCGCTGCCTCGGATCCGGTCATGTGGCGCGACATTTTACTCGCCAACAAGGATGCCGTGCTGGAGGTTTTGAGCCGTTTCAATGAAGACTTGACGGTCCTGCAGCGGGCCATTCGCCGGGGCCAGGGCGATAAGCTCGAAGTCGCTTTCACCCGCACCCGCGAAATCAGGCGCGGCGTCATCGACGCCAAACAGGATTAGCGCCCCGAGAACAAGACACCCATGGGCTTTCCTATCCGATGATGTATGTCCAGGTCATCGCCGGTTTCATGTTGCTGCTTGGCGGCGCCGAGGTGTTGGTGCGCGGCGCCATCGCCTTGGCCAAACGGCTGGAAATCTCGCCCTTGATTATCGGCATGACGGTGGTGGCGCTGGGCACTTCGGCGCCGGAATTGGTGGTCAGCCTGGACGCCGCCCTTTCGGGTTCGCCGGGGATCGCCCTTGGCAACGTCGTCGGCAGCAACATCGCCAACCTGCTTTTGATCCTGGGCGCCGTCGGGATGGTCATGCCCATCGTCGCCAAGGCCGATGGCTTGTGGCGCGACGGCTTGATTTTGCTGGGCGGCAGTCTCCTCTTCGCGGCGCTCTGTTGGTCGGGGATGGTCGGTTTGTGGTCGGGAATGTTGCTCCTTGCCGTCTTTGCCGCCTTCCTTAGCCACTCTTATTGGCGCGAAACCAGGAACGGCGGCGGCGCCGAAATGGGCGTCCAAGAGGTGGTGGAAATCCGTGGCGTTCCCGCCTCCGTCACGGCGGCGTGGTTGGTTTTGGCGGCGGGCCTGGCCGGCGTCGTTTATGGGGCCGACCTTTTGGTCATGGGCGGGGTGGCGGTGGCCAAGGCGGCAGGGGTTTCCGAGGAAGTGATCGGATTGACCTTGATTGCTTTCGGCACCTCCTTGCCCGAATTGGCGGCTTCCGTGGTCGCTGCTTGGCGCGGCCATGCCGACATCGCGCTAGGCAACATCGTCGGCAGCAATCTGTTCAACATGCTGATGATCGTCGGCGTGGTGGCGGTGGTGACGCCGTTGCGGGTGCCCGTCCAGATCATGGCCTTCGATCTTTGGGTAATGCTGGCGGCGACGGTCCTGTTTTTGCCTTTCCTGGTTGGCGGCTTGCGCTTCGGCCGTCTCGCGGCGGGCGTGTTTCTCGCCGCTTACGCGGCCTATATCGCGGTCCAGGCCTACGGCGTCCAGGAGGTCCTGGCGGCGGTGGGTTGACTTTCTCAGGCACGGGCATCGGAATCGGCGGTTGAAACGCCGGCCGCCGCCGCCCATTTTATACCAACCTACGCTAATAGAGACCCATTGTGATCGTGTTTCCCGTTTCCTCGGTAGGAGGGGAGATGCTGGCGATGTTGGCGCATCGCCAAGTCTTCCCGACGCCCCGAGGGAACGGGAAACACGACCCTATGGGCGGTGATACAAGGCTTCCGGACGTCGTCGCGCGCCGCTTGTGATGCTTTAGCATCACGGCGCGACCCGCTCCTAGCCGGAAGCCTTGTATCACCGTCACAATGGGTCTTTATTAACGTAGGTTGGTATTAGGCCATGTCGGCACATGCACATCGAACCGCCCTGGTCACCGGCGGCGCGTTGCGGATCGGCCGCGCCATCGTTATCGACCTGGCGGCGCACGGTTGGACCATCGCCATTCACTACAACACTTCCGGCAATGCCGCCAAGGCGCTGGCCGGGGACATCCGCGATGAAGGCGGGCAGGCGGTGGCGGTGCGGGCCGACTTGGCGCGGGAAGAGGAGACGGCGGGGCTACTGCCGCGGGCCGCCGAGGAAATCGGTCCGATCACGTGTCTCGTCAACAATGCCTCGGTTTTCGAGAAGGATACGGTCGAGACCGCCAGCCGCGAATCCTGGCACGCCCATATGCAGGTCAACCTGAGGGCTCCGTTCATTCTCACCCAGGCTTTCGCGGCGCGGCTGCCGAAAGACATCGGGGGCAACGTCATCAACATCATCGACCAGCGTGTGTGGAATCCGACCCCCAATTTCACCACCTATACCCTTAGCAAGTCGGCGCTCTGGACCCTGACCCGGACCCTGGCCATGGCGCTGGCTCCGGCCATCCGGGTCAACGCCGTCGGGCCGGGGCCGACACTACCCAGTTGGCGCCAGACGGAAGCCGAGTTCACCCGCCAATGGTCATTCCTGCCGCTTCGGCGCCGGGTCATGCCCAACGAGATCGGCGAAGCGGTGCGTTTCATCCTTGACGCGCCGGCGATGACCGGGCAGATGATCGCTCTTGACGGCGGCCAGCACCTGGGCTGGCGATCATATGCCGGCGGCGACACGCCGAATGAATGACCGATGCCCGTCAACGGGTGCGTTCGGCGCCGGTATCAAAATTGAACGGTTCAATCCGCAAAGATAGCCGCGACCATTGAAAAGAAGGGATTTGTCGGCCTGAAAAACGAAAGTTGTGCACAAGGTAAAAGGTCTGATCATTTTTCTTGCAACACCATAATTGATGAAATGCATTGAATTTCAAATCCCCGATTGGTTTAAAAATTTTATTAAAAATCAATGCATTACATGTTTGCCTATTTTTTGTGCAAAATCAAGAAAACTCCTATTTTGTTTAGGGTCTTGATCGGTCGGAAGGAATTTTCAACAAGCTTACCCACAGGAATCGTGGATAGATCACGCCGACGTGATCTTAATTCCTGAAGCCGACCATAAAAGCATAGGTGGATGGAAAGATACCTACTCGCATGGGCATACGATCGGCATGAAGACGGCCTTGTCAGCATGAGCAAAGGAGACGAGCGGAGCACCGGATCGTTTCCCCCGGGCGTTTCAATCACCGCCGGCGGAACGGTGATTGAGTCCTATCTCAAAAATCTTGCCGGCTCGCCCGGCGTCTACCGAATGATCAATGCCGCCGGCGACGTCCTTTACGTGGGCAAGGCCAAGAATATCAAAAAACGAGTCGCCAGCTATACCCATCCGTTGCGTCTTTCCAACCGGCTCGGACGGATGATCGCGGAAACGGCGGCGATGGAATTCGTCATTACCCATACCGAAGCCGAAGCGTTGCTGCTCGAAGCCAACCTGATCAAGCGTTTCCATCCGCGCTACAACATCCTGCTTCGCGACGACAAGTCGTTTCCGTCGATTCTGGTCTCCTCCGACCATCCCTTTCCGCGGGTTGTCAAGCATCGGGGAGCTGAAAACCGCAAGGGCGATTATTTCGGCCCCTTCGCTTCCGTTTGGGCGGTGAACGAAACTCTCACCGTGCTGCAAAAGGCCTTTCTTTTGCGAACCTGCACGGACTCTGTTTTCTCGAGCCGCACCCGGCCTTGTCTTCTTTATCAGATCAAGCGCTGCTGCGCGCCTTGCGTTGGTAGGATCGGCGAAACCGAATATCGCTTCCTCGTCGACCAGGCGCAAGCCTTTCTGGCCGGCGAAAGCCGGAAAATCCAACGCAATTTCGCCAAGCGCATGCAACAGGCCAGCGACGCCCTGGAATTCGAAAAAGCGGCCCAATACCGCGACCGAATTCAGGCCTTGACGCGAATACAGGCGCATCAGGATATCAATCTTTCGGGCATCGGCGAGGCCGATGTGCTGGCCTTATACCAAACCGGCGGCCAGACCTGCATCCAGGTTTTCTTTTTTCGCGCCGGACGCAATTACGGAAACCGGGCCTATTTTCCCAGCCACGCCGATGACGAGGGCGCGGCGCCGGTGCTGGAAGCCTTTATCGGCCAATTTTACGCCGCCAAGCCGCCCCCCAGGCAGGTGCTGGTCAGCCACCACTTGCCCAACCTGGAACTGCTGGCCGAAGCCTTGAGTGTCGGCGCCGGCCGCCGCATCCGGGTTCATCGCCCGCAACGGGGCGAGAAAAGGAAATTGATGGCCCATGCCGAAGCCAACGCCCGCGAGACCTTGCAACGCCGTCTCGCCGAAAGCGCTTCCCAACGCCGTTTGCTCGACGGGCTGTCGAAAGCCATCGACCTGGATGGGCCGCCGCGGCGGATCGAGGTCTTCGATAACAGCCATGTCTCCGGCAAAGAGGCCGTCGGCGCGATGATCGTCGCCGGCCGTGAGGGCCTGATCAAAAAAGCCTATCGGAAATTCACCATAGGCGGTGGCAAGGGCGGGAAGGACAGGGCCTGTTTTTCGCCTGGCGACGACTATGCGATGCTCGGCGAAGTGCTGACCCGCCGGTTTTCCCGCGCCCTGAAGGAGGACCCGGACCGGGCCGGCGAGCAGTGGCCGGATCTGGTTCTCATCGATGGCGGCGGCGGCCATCTCGGCACCGCCTTGGAGGTTTTCCGGGAATTGGGCATCGAGGATATCGCCGTCGCCGCCATCGCCAAGGGAGCGGACCGCAACGCCGGAGGCGAGCGCATCCATTTGCCTGGCCGCCAGCCCTTGATCCTGAAAACCCGCGATCCGGTTCTTTTTTTTCTGCAGCGGCTTCGCGACGAGGCCCATCGGTTCGCCATCGGCGCGCATCGGGCCAAACGGACGAAAGCATTGTCCCGCTCGGCCGTTGATGGCATTCCCGGCATCGGGCCGAAGCGGAAAAAGGCGTTGTTGCATCATTTCGGCTCGGCCCGCGCCATCGCCGCGGCCGGAAGGGCCGACCTGGAAACGGTTGACGGCATCAGCAGGGCCATGGCCAACAAAATTTATGACTGGTTTCACGCCGTAAGCTAGAATAGGACGCGCCGTCTACACCCGTGAACGAATGAAAGTCTCGCCGGCTCGCTCCCGGCATCAGGTTTAGCCGCGATACGGACAACCATCATGCTGACGAAGCTGCCGAACATTTTGACCTTTTCGCGCATTCTCGCCATCCCGGTGGTTGTCGCCCTCTTGTTGCTGCCGGCCCCGCTTGGCAACTGGCTGGCTTTTTCGGTCTTCGCTTTCGCCGCCGTCACCGATTTCTTCGACGGCTACCTGGCCCGGGCCTGGCATCAGCAGTCGGCGTTCGGGCGTTTCTTGGATCCCATCGCCGACAAGCTTCTGGTGGCGGCCGTGTTGTTGATGTTGGTCGCCGCCGAACATATCCAAGGGCTGACCATCTTGCCTACGGCGGTGATCTTGTGCCGCGAGATTTTGGTTTCCGGCTTGCGCGAGTTTTTGGCCGAGGCCCGGGTCAGCATGCCGGTGACCTTTCTCGCCAAATGGAAGACGGTGATCCAGATGGTGGCCTTGGGTTTTCTTTTGGTCGGCGATGTCGGTCCCGACTTCGGACCGCTTTCGACGCTCGAAGTCGGCGTTTACGGGCTGTGGGGAGCGGCGATCCTGACGCTGATCACGGGTTACGATTACCTGCGCGCCGGCTTGAGGCACATCAACGAAACCGATCCGCCGATGGCTTAGAGCCATTTTGAAAAGGATGAGCGGAAACTTCCGCGCCCTCGTCTCGTTGTTTCTTTTGCTCGCCTTTCCGGCGCTGGCGCTTGAAGGGCTGGAAAAGGGCGAAAGCGCCGTTGTCGCCAAAGTGGTGGATGGGGACACGGTGGTCCTGGAGCGCGCCATCGATGGAGCGCTGGCGGTGCGCCTGGTCGGCATCCAGGCGCCGAAACTGCCCTTGGGCCGGCCCGGATTCACCGCCTGGCCGTTGGCCGAGGAGGCCAAACGGGGGCTGGCGGCGTTGGTCGCGGGGCGGCGGCTGACGCTTTCCTTCGGCGGCCGCCGCAAGGATCGCCACGGGCGCCTGCTGGCCCATCTGCATGACCGCGACGGAGTCTGGATCCAGGGTGAAATGCTGCGCCTCGGCCTCGCCAGGGTCTACAGTTTTGCCGACAACCGGGCGGCGGTGGCGGAAATGTTGGAGCGCGAGCACCAGGCCCGGGCGGCCGGGCTCGGCATCTGGGACAGCCCTTACTACGCCATCCGCGCGCCGGCCGATGCGGTTGGCGACATCGGCACTTTTCAGATCGTCGAAGGGCGGGTGCTCGACGCGGCGAATGTCAAGGGGCGGGTCTATTTGAATTTCGGTCTCGACTGGCGGAGCGATTTCACGGTGACGGTCGCCGCCAAGGCGCGAAAGCTTTTCGCCGGCAATGGTATAGACCTGCTGGCCCTGAAACGCCGGCGGCTGCGGGCGCGGGGCTGGCTGAGGCAAAGAAACGGGCCGATGATCGAGGCCAGCCACCCGGAACAGATCGAAATCCTCGCCGATTAGCCATGGATTCCCATCTCGGCGGCGGCGCCTGTATAATCCTTTGGCCATGATCCGCCTGATCAGTCCCGTCTTTCTGATTATACCGCTGCTCGCGCTTGCCGCCTGCACGGTCAATCCGGCCACCGGCGAGCAGAGTTTCACCGGCTTCATGTCGCGCGCCGACGAAATGGAAGTCGGCAAAAGAGAACACCCCAAGATCCTCGAGCAATACGGCGGCCGTTACGACGGCCAACGGATCGATGCTTACGTCAGGGACATCGGTCTCGGACTGGCGCGGGTCTCGGAAGTGGCGGGCCTGCCCTATACCTTCACCGTCTTGAACGACGACAAAGTCAACGCCTTCGCCCTTCCCGGCGGATATATCTACATCACCCGCGGACTTCTCGCCTTGGCCGGCAACGAGGCCGAGATGGCCGGCGTGCTCGCCCATGAGATCGGCCACATCACCGCCCGGCACACGGCGCAGCGCTACAGCCAGGCCATGGCCACCAACCTGGGCCTGCAGTTATTGAGCGCCATTGGCGGCAGCGCCGGGATGCCGGCGGGACTCGGCAATCTGGTCTCCTTCGGCGCCCAGGCCATTTTGCAAGGCTATTCCCGCCAGCAGGAACTTGAAGCCGACATGCTGGGGGTGCGTTACATGGTCCGCGCCGGCTACGACGCCAACGCCATGATCACCTTTTTGGGCAAGATGGAGGCGCATAAACGGCTGGTCGCGGTTGTTAGCGGCGATCCCAAGGCCGCCGAACGTTTTCACATCATGGCCAGCCACCCGCGCACCAGCGAGCGCGTCATCCAGGCCATTGGCATGGCCAAGGCGGCGCCGGCGGGGCGTCCGCGGCTTCAACGGGAAACCTACCTTGCCCGCGTCGACGGCCTTCTTTTCGGCGACGACCCCAAGCAGGGAATCCGCAAAGGACGCCTGTTTCTCCATCCAAGCCTCCACTTCCAGTTTGAGGTTCCGCCGAATTTCGTATTGTTCAATTCCCCGGCCAAGGTCGTCGCCCGCGGCCCCGGCGGGTCGGTCATCGCCTTCGATATGGTGGACGCCGGGAAGGCCAAGGCGGCGGGAAATCTGGCCGCCCATCTCGCCAACACCTGGGGTTTGAAGAATGTCGAAAGGATCACCATCAACGGCATGGAGGCGGCCACCGGAGAGAAAAAAGTATGGTCCCTGAAAGGCGGCCGAATGGACACCCGGTTTGTGGCCATCCGCGAGCGCGCCGGGCGGCTTTACCGATTCGTCTTCATCACTCCGCCCGGCCTGACCCGGCGCCTGGCCACGGACCTGCAACGCACCACCTACAGCTTCCGGCTCCTATCGTCCCGGGAAGCGGCGGCGATCAAGCCGTTACGGATCGCCGTCATCACCGTCGCCGGCGGCGACACGGCGGCAACGCTGGCCCGGCGCATGCCTTTCGAGAAGTTCCGCCTGGAGTGGTTCGAAACCTTGAACGGATTACCGAGAGGGCAATCCTTGAACCCCGGAAGCCAGGTCAAGATCGTCGCCGAGTGACGGCGCCCTTCGCGCCACGTAGTCGTCGAGCCTGGCGATCAGGGCTTGCCTCGAAGGGGCGCCGAGAAAGGACGCCAGGAACGAGTTTCGCGATCCGCCATATTCCCCGCTTTAGCAAAAGGCGACGACAAAACCGGGAGTCGAGACAACGGGAATTCTTTCAGAAATCCTTTCTCTTGCACGGGCGGGGGGGGATTGGCGTAAGCTATGCATAACGTTATCAGTACGCTCGCGATTATAGCGAGAAAAAAGGGGGGATCATGTCGGAACTTCCAACCTTTCTCGAAAAGGGTCCGCCTGC